>NZ_JBAZDW010000074.1:0-5584 GCF_041654235.1 Dehalococcoides sp.
TGCCAACGAGCCAATCGGCAACATTCTTGAACTTAACGAAGATGATGTTGGCCTGCATTTCAAAGCCAAACTTTCCTTAGGCGTACAACGGGCAAGGGAAGTCCTGGCACTGATGAAAGACGATGTCATCAACACTATGTCTATAGGGTATGACACCATCACCGAGGAATGGAAGGACAAAGTCCGCCACCTCAAAGAAGTTAGATTATGGGATATCTCCCCGGTTACTTTCGCGGCCAATCCTGAGGCTGTAATTACCGGGGTTAAATCGGGGCGGGTACTATCCGCTTCCAACTTATCCAAAGTTAAAGAGGCCTTTAACGTTCTTAAAGCACTTCTGGACTCTGTAGAGCAGGACGAGGAGCCGGCTAAGTCCACTCCCCCCACTGTAAGAGACCCAGAAGCCGCTGAATTAGAGAAAGCGATTAACGACCTTAAAGCTACTTGCAATGGTTTTGACTTTAAAAAAGCTGAAGCCAGTATCGCAAGCAATTTCAAGAAAATAGAAGGAGAAAACAAATAAATGGACACCAAAGAATTAGCCGAACAGATACAGGGTGCAGTTGCTGACCTCAGGAATCATGCTGCCCTGATGGACGAGGAAGCCAAGAAATACGGCGCTGCCTCTGCCACGGCTCAGGCTACTATGGAAAAACTGAATACCCGCATTGACGGGCTGGAGTTGAAACTTCAGAAAAACGCTATCGTACCGCCCGGTGAGGCTGAAAATGCCGAAAAGAAAGCGCATTCCGCTGCCTTTTTCAAGTGGATGCGGCAGGGCAAATCAGGGCTGGAACCCGCTGAACGCAAAGCCCTTGTTCAGGACACTACCGGTCTTTATCTGGTGCCTGAGGAGATAGAGAAGGAAATCATAAGGGCTATTCCCCAGCTGAACATTTTCCGCACCTTGGTTCCTTCTCGCCCTATTACCACTGACAAAATCCGCAAGCGGACTCTGACCGAGGTATCTATGGGTTGGGGCAAGATAGAAACTGGTGCAAGCATCACCGAGTCCACCCCCACTCCTGCCACTTCCTACATTTACGCCGAAGACCTTTACGGCCTGACCAAAATCGGCGAGGATGAACTGGCTGATGTGGATGCCAACCTGTCTGCCATTATCGCTGACAGTTTTGGCATTGCGAGAGCTAACGCTGAGGAAGTTGCCTTCGCAATCGGTACCGGTCATACTTATGCCCAGCCTTGCGGTATTGCCGTAGACTCTACCCTGCTGACCAGTATCGGTAGCGGCGCTGGAGCGGGTACTGTCGGCACTTATGGCCGCACTTGGACTACTGATGACACTGTCACTGTTGAAGACCTCCTGAAGTGCGAATATGCTCTACCAGCTCAGTACAAGAAAGGCGCTGTCTGGCTGATGAACAGCAAGACTGAACTGGCTCTGCGCCTGCTTCGTGCAGGTGGCAGCACTACTACTGACGGCCCGTTCCTGTGGCAGCCTTCACTGATTGCCGGTCAGCCCAACACCTTTGACGGCTTCCCTGTACACAACAACGACAGTATGAAATACCCTGCTGATACTACTGCCGGTATCAACGTTATATTCGGCAATTTCCAGCAGGGTTATCGCATCGTTGACCGCCAGGGCATGTTCATCCAGAGGCTGGACGAACTTTATTCCGAATCTGGTCTCGTGGGCTTCAAGGCTCACTTCCGTGTAGGTGGCGATATAATCCGCCACGCTGCCTTCCAGGTTATTGCCAACGATGTCTAAATCCCCAGAGGGGGAGCGGTCATTCCGCTCCCCCTACTAAATATAAGGAGCAGAAATGACCATACGAGCATTAAACGACATTGACGCCACGATTACAGTTGGCGCAGACACTACCGGTGCATTTCCTGTCAGCGTCCAGCTTACTGGCCCAACCGGTAAAGACCTGCAGGAAGCGCGGGTAGTCAAATACTATCTGGCAAAAGACACAACCGGTGACACCCTCTGTGTTGACGGCACTGATACCTCCGACATAACTATAGGCACAGACGGCACTATCATTGCCGAAACCGCAGCTGATGTGGCCGGCATAGTCAAGAGTGAGGCTGACGGCGACATTGATTTTGTGGTTACCGTACTCACAACCAAAAAGGCTTACCTTGTTATCGTTCTGCCTGACGGAGAGCTTGTTATCTCCGCTGAAATGGCTTATACAGCCGAATAATTCCGATAGGCTTTGGGGGTTGGGCCTTTTAACCAACCCCCATTTTTAAAGAGGTACCCAATTATGAGACTTCGCATATTAAAAGATTGCTATTCAGTATTTGGATTGCTTAGAGCAGGTCAGATTGCAGATATACCAGAACCTGAAGCCACAGAATGGCAAAAGAGCGGACTTGCCATGCAAGATAAGGCATATGAACCAACTGAGAATAAATCAGTGCAAATTGTACCTGATAAGCCCAAGCGCAAGGCGCAGTACAGAACAAAGGGGCGATAAAGATGAACTACACAATAATTAAAGGCTCATTCGGACATAGCCTCAATTTTGCGATTAAAGACGCTGACGGCAATGCCAGGGACTGCACAGGTTATACAGCTAAGTTGCAGGTATGGTCTCCATTAACCCCTGAAACCTTACTGCTGGATGCCGCTTGCGTATGGATAGATGACTCAGCTGGCACTTGTGCTTATACAATACCGCTGGCGACCACCTTCTCTGCGGAAGGAGTTTACCAGTATGCTATCGTGCTGTCAGTCAGTACTACTATCAGCGAACCTGCCTTATTCGGGTTTATTACTGTTATTCAGGGCGGTACAGGCTACTGTACGCTTGAGGAAGTCAAAGACGAAATAGGCATTGAAAACAGTGACGAGGACAGCAAACTTCAACGGGTAATAACCAACGTCACAGGGCTTATAGATTCCTATTGTCATAGGTCTTTTAACTCGGTATCAGCTACCCGATATTTTGATGGTGCAGGTAATGCCCTATTTATTGATGACCTTATTTCAGTAACAGGCGAAGGCGAGAGCATCAAGATTGATAATGGTGCCGGCACTTGGGCCAGTACAATGGCTGTTACCGATTATATTCTCTATCCTCTGAATACTCTGCCTAAGACCAAACTAGAGCTGTCTACTTATTCCAATTTCGGCAGTTTCGCAAGCGGAATAAAGCAGGGTGTCAAAATCACCGGCACGTGGGGATATCCCAGTGTCCCGGCTGACATTAAAGCGGCTGCCCTAATGTGGGTTGTGATTCTATGGAACGCCAGAAAAGCTGGCTATTCCAAGACTATCGGCAACGAGGCTATCGGGGTTATCACGATTGATAAAGACCCCCCGTCTGAGGTTAAGAAAATACTTAACCCTTATCGGAAAATCAGGTGGCTGTAAATGGACGCCGACATCAAGATAGAGGGGCTAGATGCATTACAAACAAAAATCGGTGATGGCAAAATCATACAGGATACTGCCAAAGATACCTTAACCAAAGCCGCTGTCTTTATTACTAACCAAGCCAAACTTAATGCCACCGGCAGACCAGGCCCGAATGTCCAAACTGGCAGACTTCGCAAGAGTATTGCCTGGCAGATAGACGGAGCGGCTATTCCAGCATGGGCAAAGGTCAAAACGAATGTTGTATATGCCCCATTCCTTGAGTTCGGTACAAGCCGCATGAAAGCTTATCCGTTCTTCGGGCCGGTCTTAGAACAGCATCAGAATGAAATATCTGACATTTTGGGCGAGGCAGTAAACGTTCTTGAGAATGAATGGGGGCGTAAATGAGCATATCTAATATCAGAACAGCCCTGAAACAGGGATTACAGACCATAGACGGTATGCACGTTTACGAGAAAGTCCCTGAAAAAATAGAACAATTCCCTGCCTGTGTTATCTCACCCAAAAGAGGTGACTATAACCAGCAGTTTACTAACTCATTCGCAATCAACTTCACTGTGACATTACTTATTGGACGCTGGGGGGATATCAAAGAGGCACAGGACAAACTGGACAGTTACTTGATGCCCACCGGCTCATTATCCATTAAGGCGGCTATTGAAGCCTCAGCGGCAGCCGATGTGGTACACGTTTATGCCTTTGAAGATTACGGGGGTATCCAATTCGCATCGGGCAATCAATACGCAACTGGCAGTGAAGTCTATTTGGGGTGTCATTTCATGGTTTCAATATTTGTTTAGAGGTGAACGATGGGTAAATATCTCGGCCAAAATTGCAGATTATATATTAACGGGTATGAGATAGGTTCAATTATTGAGTCTCTCACCCCCAACCCTGAAGTAGAACTGCATCCCTACGCTGTTATGGACGGCTCAGGCGGTTATCACCAGCTTAGAGGTCTCCATAATGACACTCTGGAATTAGACGGGCTGTTTGATGACAACTATCAGGGTGTCTTAGCCTCGCTCAGAGAGGCAAGTACTGGATATGCAGTATTGATACCCTTCGGTGTTTCGTCAGGTTGTAAGGGACTGGCCCACAATGAGGTTAAGTTAAGCGACCTCAAGATGAATGCGGTAGTAACCGATATAAACCGGATATCCGCCAAGCTCATGGTTGAGAATGACTATTTTGAAGATATAACCGTCATTTCGGCTTTTGATACAAAGACTGACACCGGGGAAGGTTCTTCTATTGACGAAGACGCAGAATCCTCAGACGGTGCGTCCGCTTATCTGCAAATTACCAGTTTGGGGGCAGATGAAACTCTGGAAGTCAAGATACAGGAGTCCAGTGATGATGGCGATACTGACGCGTGGTCTGACCTGATTACCTTTACCACTTTGGATGGCGCAGTAGCCACCAGCACAGCAGAGAAGAAGGCAGTCAGCGGTACGGTTGAACGGTATATCAGGGCAGTCTGGACATTCAGCGGTTCTTCACCCTATGCAGGGTCTTTCATACTCGGTTGGAAAAGAAATTAGGAGGATAATTAAATGGCGACTTCGGGTAAAGCACATGGTTCAAAACTTGTTTTCAAACTGGATAATCAGGCAGGTACACTCAAGGATATTTCGTCTTATGTTAAATCGGTAGATGGTCTGCCGGCTGAAATTGAAATGAATGACGTTACCTGCGGTGGGGCTGTCGGTCACCAATGGTTCAGGGGCCTTCCGTCCGGGGACATCAAAATAGAGTGCGTATTTGACGATACTGCTGATTCAGCCTGGGATGTCATTAAGGACTTTAAGATTGACACTACTCCCCGGTCATTTGAATATGGCCCGGCCGGTTCTACCAGCGGGTATGTAAAGATAACCGGTGAGTGCGTTATCAAGTCATGTCCTCTGTCTGCCAAATCCACTGACCCGCTTACCTTTGTTATCAACGCTTCTCTTGATGGGGCGGATGTTGTGGGAGTGTACTCTTAATGAGCAAATTCTTCGTAGAAAACGAAACTAAGAGGATTACTTTCCCTGATGGTGAGTGGGTTGACGTTAAAGAGGAAATGACCCAGGCAGACCAGGACTACATATTAAACCAGATGGCCAAAGCTGAAAATCTTTCAGGCAAGGCATCTTTCAGTATGTCGCTCGGACGGATGGCCATGCTGGAACGGGGAATCGTGGCGTGGTCTTTTTCTGAAAACGGTGGCCCTGTACCAGT
>NZ_JBAZDW010000075.1:0-5572 GCF_041654235.1 Dehalococcoides sp.
TAGACCATCCTTTCCCGACGTGTCTTTTCAATAGCCCTCGTCCGAAAAACTTGCCACGTAGAATCCCGGCTTGTTATGAATGTAATAATGGATTATCGAAAGATGAAGAGCTATTTAGAATTTTTGCGGCATCAGGGATGGCTTACGAAAGTAATACTGGCAATCGTATATGGAATGAGAAGATACGCTCTGCATTGCAGGGGAGAAGACCAGGGTTGAAACCTTTAATAAAATCTATGGCTAAACCGATTGTTATACTAAATAAGGCAGGGCTTCTTCTGGGTACGGCACTTATTTTGGAAGTAGACCCTGCCCCTATAAACCGTGTCATTAGAAAGATAGCAAAAGGTCTTTATTATTTGGATACAGGGAAAGTATTATCAAGTAAGGTGGAAATATTAGTAGAATATGAGAATGAGAAACCTGAGAGATTTTTTACTCCACCACTTGATGACGCTATAAGAAGTGCAAAAGAGGTTAGATTAGGTCGAGGTGAGGTCATATACTGGAGAAACACAATAAAAGATAATCCTGAAGAGTCACTTACTTGGATAAAATTTTATGAGGACAAGACTTTTTTAATATGTACTTCCAGGAAATAGTATTCTCTCGGTTAGAATATTAATCTTAAGAAAGGGAATAGAGCAGCCTTAACCCCCGCTAAGCCTTCATCACGAGCATCGTGATAGCGAAGGCCAGAAAGCCGACACCCAGCCCGATGAACATACCCTGAACCATATAACCCATCGTCCAGCCAATCCCCATGCCTATAAAAAGCCCGGCCGGGATAAAAATCCCGCTTGCCCCTTTTCTCTTGTCTTTTTTCGGTTCCTTTACTTCTTCCGCCATTTTAGCCTCCTCAAGAAATTGGGCTAATTTTAGACGGCTTATTCTACCGTGTCAATAGGGCAAAAAAAGAGGGGTTTTAATAAACCCCTCTTTTAAAGTATTCGCCTAACACCAAATCTGAAGCAGGTCAAGCCCTCGACCATTAGTACGGCTCAGCTAAAGACATTACTGCCCTTACACCTGCCGCCTATCAAACAAGTAGTCTACTTGTGGTCTTACCCCTCCCCCTTGCGGAGAAGGATGGGAGATCTCATCTTGGGGACGGCTTCGCACTTAGATGCTTTCAGCGCTTATCCGAGCCAGACATAGCTACCCAGCAATGCCCCTGGCGGGACAACTGGCACACCAGAGGTCTGTCCCTCTCGGTCCTCTCGTACTAGAGAGAGCCCCCCTCAAATCTCCGGACGCCCACGACGGATAGAGACCGACCTGTCTCACGACGGTCTGAACCCAGCTCGCGTGCCGCTTTAACGGGCGAACAGCCCGACCCTTGGGACCTGCTTCAGCCCCAGGATGCGACGAGCCGACATCGAGGTGCCAAACCTTGCCGTCGATGTGAACTCTTGGGCAAGATAAGCCTGTTATCCCCGGGGTAGCTTTTATCCGTTAAGCCACGGTCCTTCCACTCGGAACCGTAGGATCACTTTGCCCCAGTTTCCTGCCTGCTCGACTTGTAGGTCTCGCAGTCAAGCCCCCTTATGCCAATGCACTCTTCGGGTGATTTCCATCCACCCTGAGGGGACCTTTGGGCGCCTCCGTTACTTTTTGGGAGGCGACCGCCCCAGTCAAACTACCCACCAGGCACGGTCCTCTGGCTTGCTCCAGAGTTAGAGGCTAAATTCATCAAGAGTGGTATTTCAACGTTGGCTCCACCGAAGCTGGCGCCCCGGCTTCAAAGCCTCCCACCTATCCTACACATAATGAACCCAGACTCAGTGCCAAGCTATAGTAAAGCTCCACGGGGTCTTATTGTCCAGTCGCGGGTAACCCGCATCTGCACGGGTATTTCAATTTCGCCGAGTCCCTCGTTGAGACAGCGTCCAAGTCGTTACACCATTCGTGCGGGTCGGAACTTACCCGACAAGGGATTTCGCTACCTTAGGACCGTTATAGTTACGGCCGCCGTTCACTGGGGCTTCAGTTCAGTGCTTTTAAAACACCTCCCATTAACCTTCCAGCACTGGGCAGGTATCAGCCCCTATACATCAGCTTACGCTTTAGCAGAGACCTATGTTTTTGTTAAACAGTCGCTTGGACCTATTCTGTGCCACCCTTCTTGCGAAGGGTCCCCCTTATCCCGAAGTTACGGGGTTAGATTGCCGAGTTCCTTAACGAGGGTTGTCTCGATCACCTTGGGACGTTTATCCCTACCCACCAGAGTCGGTTTGCGGTACGGGCGCTCTTGCTGCAACGACAACGAGGATTTTCTTGACGGTATGAGCACGGCCAGGTCGCCTTGGGTTGCCCCTCAACTTCTCCTCACTCTCAGCTTAACATCCGGGGTGGATTTGCCTGCCCCGGCATTACCTAAAGTGAGGAACGCACCATGTCCAATGGGCACGCCTGACTTACCCTTCCGTGTTCCCCCTTTGCCTTCACAAAAGCGGTACGGGAATATTGACCCGTTGTCCATCGCCTACGCCTCTCGGCCTCGGCTTAGGCCCGACTAACCCTACGCGGATTAACCTTCCGTAGGAAACCTCAGGTATTCGGTGGGCGTGTTTCTCACACGCCTTACGCTACTTATGCCGGCATTCTCTCTTCCCCAGGCTCCACCCTTCCTCACGAAAGAACTTCACTGCCAGAGGAATGCTCCCCTACCTCCCTTCCCTTGCGGGAAAGGACCATAGCTTCGGTGATGGGCTTGAGCCCCGCTGGATTGTCGGCGCAGCACCACTCAACCAGTGAGCTATTACGCTTTCTTTAAAGGGTGGCTGCTTCTAAGCCAACCTCCTGGCTGTCTGTGCAATCCTACTTCCTTTACCACTTAGCCCATACTTAGGGACCTTAGCTGATGGTCTGGGCTGTTTCCCTCTCGACTACGAAGCTTAGCCCCCGCAGTCTCACTCCCAGACTCTAGGTTAATGGCATTCGAGGTTTGGTTGGATTTGGTAAGCTTCTCGCCCCCTAGTCCATCCAGAGCCCTACCTCCATTAACTAACATCTGAGGCTGCACCTCAATGCATTTCGGGGAGAACCAGCTATCACCGGGTTCGATTGGCATTTCACCTCTACCCACAGCTCATCCTACACTTTTGCAACAGTGACAGGTTCGAGCCTTCACTCCGAGTCTATCGGAGCTTCACTCTGGCCATGGGTAGCTCACCCGGCTTCGGGTCTAATCCGTGCCACTATAAACGCCCTATTCAGACTCGCTTTCGCTACGGCTCCGCAACTTAAGTTGCTTAACCAGCGACACACATTAACTCGCCGGCTCATTCTCCAATAGGCACGCCGTCATCCCTCCATCACTGAAAGGACTCCGACTGCTTGTAGGCACACGGTTTCAGGTCTATTTCACTCCCCTTCCGGGGTACTTTTCACCTTTCCCTCACGGTACTGGTTCACTATCGGTCATCAAGGGTATTTAGCCTTGGATGGTGGTCCACCCGGATTCCCACAGGATTCCTCGTGTCCCGTGGTACTTAAGAACAAACCAGGAGCCTCTCCCTTTCGCTTACGGGACTTTCACCCCCTACGGTGGTCCTTTCCAGGAACCTTCAGCTAGAGTTTGGTTTGTAACTCCTTGACCTCGCCTGGGTTTGGTCCGGCTTGTCTTACGACCCCCGATAAACATAGGCCTCAGGACCACTAAGTTTATCGGGTTTGGGCTGATCCCCTTTCGTTCGCCACTACTCAGGGAATAATCTCTTTTCCTCGGGGTACTGAGATGTTTCACTTCCCCCACTTACCTCCACCCAGCCTATGTGTTCAGCTGGGGGTGCTCAAGGTTTACTTTGAGCGGGTTGCCCCATTCGGAAATCCCCGGCTAAGCTTGCTAGACAGCTGACCGAGGCTTATCGCAGTCTTGCCACGTCCTTCATCGGCCCTTGATGCCAAGGCATCCACCGTGTGCCCTTACCGCTTGACCTGCTTCAGACTTGATATTTGGCGAATTTCAATATTAAATTATTAAGGTGCAGACACAAAAATAGCGGCTCGGCAAGTTCCGCCAAGCCGCCCTTGGCTAACCTACCAGTCTATTTTTATGTCACAGACTCACTCATCTTGGATGAAGTATAACACGAAGCATTTTGACTGTCAACATCTGTTAAGGCTGAGGTTTTAGAAAAAAAATAATATTTTTACCGACTAAAAGTATCTGAAAATATTTAAAGCAGGTCGGTGAAATGATGGTCGCTTAAGGCCGGCTGGGTTCGTCCCAGGAGCAGGTTGTGCAGGGGGGAAATTGAGATGTACCCCCGTTCTATGGCCCAGATGTCTGTTCCCGGAGCGGCGTGGTTCGCCGTCCGCTGGCGCACCAGCCGGTAGCCAGATTGCCCGTCCTCGTAAGACTTGGTGACGGTGTCGATATGACTGGAGTTGGCCAGCCGGGTCAGGCTGATGCCATTTATCTCATCTTGTGGTAAATCCGGCAGGTTTATATTAAGGAAGATAGCTCTGGGCAGACTATGGTTGGCGATCTTACCGGCCAGCCGGGCGGCGACCGAAGCGGCCTGGGGGTAGTGCTCCGCGGCGGTGACCGAAATGGCCATGGCTGGCCTATTGCGCAGGTAGCCCTGAAGGGCGCCGGCTACCGTGCCTGAAATAAGCACGTCGTCGCCCAGGTTCTGTCCCAGGTTGATGCCGGATATGACCAGGTCAATGTTGGGTACTATTCTACCCAGGGCCAGTATCACGCAGTCGGTTGGGGTACCGTTTACGGCGTAGGTGGTGATGCCGTCTGCCATCGGGGGGTCGCATCTAACTTTCAGCGACCGGCGCAGAGTCACCGCGGTGCCGATGGCGCTCCGTTCCCGGTCCGGGGCCACCACCACAACCTCGGCGGACTGGCTCAGAGTCTCGGCCAGGATACGCAGACCTTCAGCGAGGATGCCGTCGTCATTGGTAATCAGTATTTTCACCGTTGCCAGTTTATCATGGGGAGCGTTCTACAAACAAATAAGCCGGCACGGATACAAGGTGGAACTTTACATCCTTACTAACTGTCTGATAGAATTTAGTGTCGTAGAATAATTGACCATGGTTATCTGCCGTGTTATCTGCCGCTGCTTGAATTAAGACCGGTTCCCCGGGCGGAAACCACATCGAAGTGTTCGGTCGCGAAAGGTTTTGCTAATGCTGGTTGTCGCCTGCGTGAAACAGGTGCCAGACACCACACAGGTAAAAGTTGACCCTGTTACCGGGACGCTGGTTCGAGAAGGTGTACCTTTCATTACTAATCCTTTTGATACCCATGCCCTGGAGGAGAGTCTCAGGCTACGGGAACGATACGGCCTTAAAGTAGTAGTTGTTTCTATGGGGCCACCTAACACAGAAGTTACCCTGCGGAAAGCACTGGCGCAGGGTGCCGATGAGGCGGTGCTCCTGAGTGACCGTGTTTTCGGTGGCGCTGATACCCTGGCAACCAGTCTGGTCATTGCCGAGGCTATCAGGCGGCTAAATGAAAAAGAGCCGGTTGGCCTGGTGATTTGCGGGCGGCAGACTATTGACGGTGATACCGCTCAGGTTGGTCCCGGCATCGCTACCCGGCTTGGCTACA
>NZ_JBAZDW010000076.1:0-5503 GCF_041654235.1 Dehalococcoides sp.
TTTTCCCGCGTAAACAGATAGTAATATCCAGACTAGGAGCTGCTCTGGGCGTACATGCAGGTCCGGGCACTCTTTTCGTAGCCACCCGCTCAAATTAGCAGCCGTTAAATA
The DNA here is from genome assembly GCF_041654235.1 of Dehalococcoides sp. Lineage (NCBI taxonomy): Bacteria > Bacillati > Chloroflexota > Dehalococcoidia > Dehalococcoidales > Dehalococcoidaceae > Dehalococcoides > Dehalococcoides sp. The sequence goes on from NZ_JBAZDW010000076.1 coordinate 112, forward strand.
TAATAATATATGCCCTGCCGGGTGGTTTTCAGCTACAGATACCTCCCGGTCGGGCATTATTTTTCAAAGCAAACCCTAAAAAAACATGGACACATGGCCGTAAATATTGTAGACTTTCCTCGTAATCTTTTTAATCTGCATCTCTTTAGAAGGCTTTGAATTAGCTTAATAAATCTAGGAGGAAAGATGAAGCGCTTAAGTACTATCCTTATGACTCTGCTCCTGTCCAGCGCATTGCTGTTCTCTGGCTGCCAAAGCTCTACCGATGACACTGACGACAGCACTGCCACACTACAGATTACCGTAGTAACCGATGCCACCTGGGCGCCCTTTGAGTATGTTAATGAACAAACTCATGCTATAGAGGGTTTTGATATAGACCTGATGAAAGCTATTGCCGAAAAGGCCAATCTGGAAGTCACCTTCCAGAATGTGGCTTGGGATGCCTTACTGGCAGGTATGGCTACCGGTCAGTATAAAGTAGCCATTTCCTCAATCACCATTCTCCCCGACCGTCTCGAAAAATGGCTCTTCTCTGAACCCTATTTTAACGCCGGCCAGATGGTCTGCGTACAGAAAACCAATACCACTATCCTGAGCCATGATGACCTGACCGGTAAAAGGGTTGCGGCCCAAACCGGCACTACCGGATTTTTTGAGGCCCAAAAAATAGCTAACGCTACTGTAAAATCATACGATGAAATTGGTTTGGCTTTCCAGGACCTTATCAACGGCCAGATTGACGCCGTTATTTGCGACAACCCGGTAGCCATAGATTATGTAAATGCTAACCCCGACAAACTCAAGAAGGTGGGTACTGCTTTCACTGACGAATACTACGGCATTTCCGTAGCTAAAGGCCAAACAGAAATCCTGTCCAGGATTAATCTGGGTCTGGCAGCCGTCATTGCAGACGGTACGCTTGACCAGCTTATAGCCAAGTGGAACTTGAATCCATAATCGTTAAGAACTACAGAGGGGGCTTCAAAAGCCCCCTCTCTTGTATGGAGAAATGGCAGAAAACAAGATTAAGCCGCCTGAAAAAATAGCCCTCATACCAGGGGCTGAACCATCTAACCGGATGGATCCATGGTGGTGGTTGGTAGCCGGGGTTTTTGCTCTGGCGGGCGGTCTGATGCTGTTTCAGCCTGACCCTTTTCTGGATATTTTCAAGTACGTATGGGTAGGTATCGGGATTACGGTGCTGGTTGCCGTTGTATCTTATTTCCTGATGCTTATTTTGGGGTTATTCGGCGGTCTGGGGCGTTTATCTCAGAATACTTTAATCCGCGGCATAGCCACATTTTATGTTGAAATTGTACGCGGCATTCCCTTGCTGGTTCAGCTTATCTGGTGGTATTTTGCCTTCCCGGTAATAATCCAGACCATAGGGCAAGCCCTGAATTTCGGACCGATGCTGAACTATCAGGCCAACCCCATTGTGATGGCTATCTGGGGTATGACCTTCTGCTACGGCGCCTAGATGGGCGAAATTTACCGGGCAGGCATCCAGAGTATTCCCAAAGGGCAAATGGAAGCGGCCCGCAGCCTTGGCATGAGTCATACTCAGGCAATGCGGTTTATAATACTGCCGCAGGCACTCAGGGTGGTCTTGCCCCCCATGGGTAACGAATTTATCTCACTCCTAAAGGACACTTCACTGGTATCTACCGTAGCCGTAGCTGATATGGTAAGGCTGGGGCGTGAATTTACCGCTACCAATTTCAACCCCATTGAGGTTTGGAGTATGATTGCCCTGCTCTACCTGATACTTACGCTCCTGTCCAGCCGTCTGATAAACTACATAGAAAAGAAAACTGCATTTTCAAGATAATGAACAAAAAACATACTTCTGCAGAACAACCCATTATCAAGATTGAAAACGTCCAAAAACATTTTGGGCGGGTTCAGGCCTTGCGCGGGGTAAGCCTTGAAGTAAAAAAAGGCGAAGTAGTGGTCATTATCGGCCCTTCGGGTTCGGGTAAATCTACCCTGTTACGCTGTATAAACCGCTTGGAAGAATATGACTCAGGCAAAATAACCGTAGACGGCATTACCCTTGACACCACCGAAAATATCAATCATGTCCGCCGTGAGGTAGGCATGGTTTTTCAGTCCTTCAACCTGTTTTCCCACCTGAAGGTTATTGACAACATAACTTTAGCCCAGTGCCAGGTGAGGAAACGTACCAAAGAGGAAGCCGCGGAGAATGCGGCAGACCTGTTAAAGAAGGTGGGCATACCGGACAAGGCTCATGCCTTTCCCCTTCAGCTATCAGGCGGCCAGCAGCAGCGGGTAGCCATAGCCAGAGCTCTGGCCATGAATCCCCAGATAATGCTTTTTGACGAGCCGACTTCCGCCCTTGACCCTGAAATGATAAAAGAGGTTCTGGACGTAATGACCACTCTGGCCAAAGAGGGTATGACTATGGTAGTGGTATCTCACGAAATGGGTTTTGCCCGAGCAGCGGCTGACAGGGTAATTTTCATGGACGAAGGCCTGATAGTGGAAAGTGCCCCCCCGAATGAATTTTTCACTAACCCCAAACATGAAAGAACCAAGCTCTTTCTGTCTAAAATCCTGCATAACTCCTAGCCCCGAAAAATAATACAGACCCGTACTCACCAGAAAATTCTTAAAGTATGAGTCTGTATTTGATTTTACCGGGTTAAAAAAGAGGCTCTATTCGCTTTCTTTTGTTTTAGCGTAACAGTCCTTGCAATAAACCGGGCGGCCCTCAGTAGGCTCAAAGGGAACGGTTGTCTGAACGCCACACGCGGCACACACTACTTCATATGTCCTTCTTTCGCCACCTTCTGCCCTGTTTTCAGAGCGGCGAGCGGAACGACATGTGGGACAGCGTTTGGGTTCATTTTTCAGACCGCGGGAAGCATAAAATTCCTGCTCACCGGCGGTAAAAATGAACTCATTGCCGCAATCACGACAGACCAAAGTTTTGTCCTGTGCCATGACTGCACCTCCTTGATATAAATTGCTTTGTTTCCAGCGCAGTTTATGGACACAGACTCCCAATTAACCGCCTCGGAACCAAGCTAGCTTTAATACGTATACAATAAATAGTAGCACAGTGTCAAGTGCTTTTTTATGTTAACGCCAAAATAAATTTGCCGAAGTGACTGTATTGTGTTAAATTCACTTAAATAATATGCGGGAGAAACGCCTATGTCGGCTCTAGCCAAAGAAGAAATACTCCGCCTCATAAAGTCAGCTAAACCCCTGCTGGAAGATTACCCTGATCTGGGAAACCAGCTTCAGCCAAACGGGTTTGATTTGAGTTTGAAACAGGTACGCAGTCTGGAAGGCGAAGGTGTTTTGCCCACCGACAATGCCCGCCGTAAACTGCCTGTAAATAACCCGCTTGAGTTTGACCATAATAACCAGATAAAACTGATGCCGGGTATTTATTCCGTAGTCTACAACGAGGTAGTCAATATCCCCAAAGATGTAATGGCACTGGCCACCCCACGCTCATCACTTTTACGCAGCGGCTGTACTGTCAATACTGCCGTCTGGGATGCAGGCTACTCCGGCCGAAGCGAGTCTTTGCTGGTAGTTTATAATCCGGCCGGGCTGATACTGGAACGAAACACCCGCCTGATTCAGCTGGTATTTTTCAAGCTTAATGCCGAAACCGGCGGTTACTGCGGCATTTATCAAAACGAAAACAAAAACTAAGATGTACAGCCGAATATTAAACGGATAATGCTGGAGTCTGGCAAAAGAACAAATAGACTAGGGGCTTTAATCAGAAGACCATGGTGAGAGCCTGAGGCAATACCTCAAAGGTAGCCGGAGTCTTGCCTAAAAGCTCGCCGTCTGCCTGAAGGTACAACCCCTCTCCGGAGGTAATACTGACAAAATGGGCATGTTCGGTTTTTACCTTGGGATGGGTAATATGAGTACCCTTGTAAATTTTGGGGAAGGTTTGCAGGATTTCCAGCTTGTTTACATCACCCAGAGTTATTACATCAAACCGGCTATCAGTAATAAGGGCGGACGGCGCGATTTTCATGCCACCCCCGAAATAACTGCCATTAGCTACAATTACGCTTAAAACACGGCGGGTATAGTCATCTGTATCCAGCCTAATATCTATGGTCTTGTTGCGATAGCCAACCAGAGTTTTAGCCAGAGCCATTACAAACGGGATAGTCCCGCCCAGAGCTTTGGGCATATGTTCGGTAGCGGCCGCCACTTCGGCATCAAACCCCACCCCTGCCCCGTTTACAAAGAAACGACTGACCTTTCGGCCATCTTTTTGGAAAATCACCAAGCCGGCATCTACCTGAGTGTGTTTGGGGCTAAGCAAATGCTGACAGGAATGAAGATAGTTTCCGTCAAGACCCAGTGAACGCACAAAATCGTTGCCGGTACCGGTATCCACCACTCCCATCAGGGTTTTTTGGTCTTGGCTGGCGGTAAGGATACCGTTGACTACTTCGTTAATAGTACCGTCACCACCCACTGCTACCAGATAGGGATATCCGTTTAGAGCGGCGGTACGGGCAATCTCTATAGCATGCCCCTGGCTTTCGGTATATTGAAAATCATAAGAAAAGCCCATATCACGCATAAGCCTGCTGATATGCGGCCATTTTTGTTCGGTGGACCTTGCCCCCGCCACCGGGTTAACTATTACTTTTGCTACCAAATATTTTAACTCACATTGGTATATATTAATTGTAACACTGCCATACCGGTTTTACTATTCTGAAATATTGACCACTTTTTATACTTCTTAGTCCAGATATTCCACTACACACGGAGGACGATCTTTGATAACCACCTCGATACCCGCCTGTTTAAACATATCTATAAACGAATCATCCGCGTATTTGCCGTAACTGACATAGCGTTTTATACGGGCATTGGTCAGCATTTTGGCACACAGTACGCAAGGGGTGTGAGTGGCATAAACAGTTGCCCCTTCCAGACTGGTGCCATGCAGAGACGCCTGAATAATAACATTCTGTTCGGCATGCACCGCCCGGCAAATCTCATGGCGGGTACCCGAAGGAATGCCGTTCTGGTCACGTAAGCAACCCAGTTCCAGACAATCCGTCAGACCAGCCGGCGCACCGTTGTAACCGCTGGAAAGAATATGTTTGTCCCTTACGGCTACTGCCCCGACGTGATGGCGGACACAGGTGGAACGTTCGGCTACCACTGCCGCTATCTTAAGAAAGTATTCATCTACATTTGGGCGGCTCATGCGTCTGCTCGCAGTTCAAGGCCAAGTTTCTTTACTTGCTTTTCAAGGTCTTTCAAGTCCAGTTCGTTCAAAACTGTAATATCCGCCATTACAATCGGCCCGGCCTTGTTTATATTTTCTATCTCAGAGTAATCACGGGAAACAGCATTATCATAATTT
>NZ_JBAZDW010000077.1:0-5066 GCF_041654235.1 Dehalococcoides sp.
TGCTGCCTTCAAACACTGCAAGCTGAATTATTTATATTTGACTATTGCAGCCAAACCTGAAGACCTGCAAAACGTAATTGCCAGCATGCGTCCTCTGAATATACGCGGTCTGAATGTGACCATCCCTCACAAGATAGAGATCATTAAATATATTGATACCCTTGATCCGGCGGCTAAAAAGATTGGGGCGGTAAATACCATTGTCAATGAAAACGGCCAGCTGAAAGGTTATAATACTGATTTTGGCGGTTTTGTGCGTTTACTGGAGCATAACCGCATTGCCCCTGCCAAACATCGCTTTGCCCTGCTGGGGGCAGGAGGCAGCGCCCATGCCATTTCACTGGCTATTTGTACCCTTGGCGGACACTTGACCGTGCTTGCCCGCCAGGAGGAAAAAGCCAAAGATCTGGCCGCAAAAATGTGCCTGCGTTTTAAAGGCAAGGCTCAGGGGCTGGAACTGAATGAGGCTAATCTGGAAGAAACTTTAGCCGAATCTAATATTATCGTGAACTGCACACCCATAGGCATGGGAAATCTAGCCGGGCAAAGCCTTATCCCCCCCCGTTTGCTGCGTCCTGACCTGACGGTCATAGATGCTATCTACAACCCATGCAAAACCCGCCTGCTGGAAGATGCCGAAAAGAAAGGCGCCAAGATAATAAACGGGCTGGAAATGCTGGTCTGGCAGGGAGCTATGTCATTTGAAATCTGGACAAGCCAAAAAGCCCCTTTCCGGGTGATGATGAAAGAAGCAGAGATGGCTTTAGATGAAAACGAAAAATAACATCGCTTTAATAGGCTTTATGGGCGCCGGTAAAAGCAGCATCTCAAAACTGCTCTCCGAAAAGCTTGGCAAACCGCTGGTCAGTACAGATGCCTGCATAGAAACACGGGAAGGCTTAAGTATCAGCCATATATTCAAGGAAAATGGCGAAGATTACTTTCGCCAGATGGAAAGCAAAGTACTGGAAGATATCTGCCAGAATCCAAACCAGATTATAGACTGCGGCGGCGGCATAGTTACCCGCCCCCACAACCTGAGCATTATGCGTTTAAACTGTCTGGTAGTCTATCTGGAAAGCCGCCCTGAAGATTTGGAAAACCGCTTGAAAAATCATACAAACCGTCCGTTATTTAATGCTGAACGTTCAGATAAGATGTTAAAGTTGCTGGAAAGCCGATTGCCGCTATACAGAGATGCGGCGGATATCACTGTTTCCACCCATAACAAATCATGCCATGAAGTCTGCGAAGAAATAGAAGACAGTTTGAGGAAATATGAAAATACATCTGGATAAAAGTTTACCCGGTGGAAATATTGCCGTTCCTTCCTCAAAAAGCTACACCATACGTGGCTTGATAGCTGCCGCCCAGGCAAACGGCCAGAGCCACATAATAAGCCCCCTGATTGCAGACGATACTCTGGCTACCCGCCAGGTGCTTTCGGGGCTGGGTATAGATATAAGCACTGACGCCGGTTCTGAAAACTGGGAAATTACCGGCAATACCTTCAAAGCACCTTCCGGCAACCTGTTCTGCCGTGAATCTGCCGCTACCCTGCGTTTTATGTCAGCTGTATGTGCCAGACTGCCTTTTGAGTGCCACCTGCTGGCCGGGCACTCCCTGATGAGACGCCCCATGTTGCCATTGATTCAAGCCCTGCACCAACTGGGTATAGAGATAGAAACCCGCGGCAATACCACCGTTATCAATGGACAGTTTATCACCCGTTCAAAGGTGAGTTTGCCCGGCAATATAAGCTCACAATACGTTTCTGCCCTTATGCTTATGGCACCAGCCTGCACCCACGGTCTGGAAATCCATCTGGCTACACCGCCGGCTTCATTGCCATATTTAAAAATGACCAAGCAAACGCTGGGAAGCTTTGGTATAAAAGTCCATTCTTCTATAGACTGGCAAGAGATAAGCATCCCGCCCCAGCCCTACCTGCCTGCCAGATACCGGGTAGAGGGAGACTGGTCTTCGGCATCAAGTTTTCTGGCATTGGGGGCAATTGCCGCCCCGGTATTTATATCCAACCTGGACACAGACAGTTTTCAAGCTGACCGCATAATGATAAAATTCCTCGCGGAGATGGGAGCAGAAATAGAAAGCGGTCAAAACTGGGTAAAGGTAAACCCCAAACCCCTTTCAGGTATAAACGCAGACCTGACCCACTCCATAGATTTATTGCCCGCTTTGGCAGTAGCCGCGGCCTGTGCCAAAGGACAAAGCATATTAAGCGGAGTCCGTCAGGCACGTATCAAAGAGTCTAACCGCATTCGGGCAGTCAGCCAGGGGCTGAGTGCCATGGGTATAAACATTATCGAAGAAGATGACCGCCCGATTATTGAGGGCGGACAACCCAAAGGCGCAGAGATTGACAGCTTCGGAGACCACCGTATTGCCATGGCTTTTGGCATATTGGGATCAGTTGTCGGGGAAACCCATATTTCAGATGCTGAGTGCGTAACCAAAACCTATCCTGATTTTTGGAAGAATCTGGAAAGCCTCGGCGGAAAGGTAACACAAGATGTCTAACAGTCTGGGAAAGCTGTTTCAGATTACCAGTTTTGGTGAAAGCCATGGAGATTGCGTGGGAGTAGTAATTGACGGCGTACCGGCAGGCCTTGCTATAAATGTAGATGAAATTCAAATTGAGGTAGACAAACGTAAATCCGGAGCTAAAGCCCATACCACTCCCCGCCGTGAAGATGACCGGATAGAAATTTTTTCCGGTATATTCAATAATTTCACCACCGGCGCACCCATTTGTCTGGTTATCTGGAATAAAAATATAGATTCAAGCGAATATGAACGCACCCGCAGTAAAATCAGGCCGGGGCATGCCGATTTTACCGGTTTTATGAAATACGGAGGCTTCAACGATTACCGCGGCGGAGGGCGTTTTTCCGGGCGGATTACAGCAGGGCACGTTATGGCCGGAGCTATTGCCCGTAAACTTATTTCCACTATCGGCATTGAGGTGATTGGCTATACCGCCGAACTGGGAGGCATAACGGCCAAATTGCCTAAACACAAAGATATCCGCCAGAATATAAGCCAGAGTGATGTAAACTGCCCTGACCTTGCGGCCAGTAAACAAATGGTAGCCCTCATCCAGCAAGCCGCCGAAGAAGGTGACAGTCTGGGCGGGGTTGTGGAGTGTATAGGGCTTAACCTGCCGGTTGGTCTGGGTGAACCGGTGTTTGATACCCTTGAAGGCGAACTGGCCAAAGCCATATTTGCCATACCGGCGGTAAAAGGGGTGGAATTTGGGGCGGGTTTTGGCGCATCACGTCTGCGTGGCTCAAAAAATAATGACCCTTTTAATATCCAGTCAGACCAAATACGCACCACAAGCAACAACTGCGGCGGGATACTGGGAGGAATTTCAGACGGCATGCCGCTCCATATCAGGGTAGCCGTAAAACCCACTCCCTCTATCTCCCTGTCTCAGCCCACCGTAAACCTTGATACCATGACCAATACCAGTCTGGAAATACGCGGCCGCCATGATACCTGCATTGTCCCCAGAGCAGTTTCAGTAGTGGAAGCCATGACCTGCATAGTGCTGGCTGATTTGGCACTAAGAGCCGGAATAATACCAAGGGTAATAAAACAATGAACCTTTCTGACCTGCGCAAACAGATTGATAACCTGGATACCGAGCTTGTAAAGCTGATGGCAAAGCGGCTTGAAGTGTCAGACCAGATAGGCAAAATCAAAGAAGAAACCAATTCGCCTGTTCAGGACCTTTCCCGCGAATCAGAGGTACTGAACAGAGTTCAGTCACTTGCCCAGTCTCTGGGTCTTGACCCGCAGGATATTGAATCCCTGTATCAGGAAATCCTTTTCATATCTAAAAAACAGCAACGCTTCACTGTATCCTTTCAGGGAGCGGCCGGCGCATACAGTGAAGAAACCGCCCTGAAGATATTCGGCCCTAACACTCTTACCCTGCCCTGTGAACAGCTGGATGCTACTTTTGAAGCTGTGGAAAAGGGTATGGCCCGTTTTGCAGTAGTGCCGGTGGAAAACTCGCTTGAGGGCTCTATATCCCGCACCTATGACCTGTTGCTGGATTCCAACCTTATGGTTGCCGCCGAACATGAGCTCAGGGTTTCACACTGCCTGATAGCCAACCCTGAAACCAACCTTGAAGCGGTAAAAACCATTTATTCCCACCCGCAGGCACTGGGTCAATGCCAGTCATTTCTGAAGCATCTGCGGGCAGAGCTGATACCTACCTACGATACCGCCGGCAGTGTCAAAATGATTAAAGAAAAAGGTCTTTTAAACGGGGCGGCTATCGCTTCCGAAAGAGCGGCCGTAATATATAATATGAAGGTACTGGAACGGGAAATAGAGGACAATATAAACAACTACACCCGTTTCTTTGTCCTTGCCAAGCAGGATTCCGCTCCTACCGGGAGTGATAAAACATCTGTAGTTTTTGCCGTCAAACATCAGGCTGGGGCGCTGTATGATTTTATAAAGGAACTGGCCTCCCGCGGAATAAACATGACCAAGCTGGAATCCCGTCCCACCCGTCTTAAACCCTGGGAGTACAATTTTTACCTTGATATAGAAGGCCACCGTCAGGACGAAAATGTGAAACAGGCACTGGCAAAAGCCGATGACCATGTAATATTTATGAAAGTACTCGGTTCTTACCCGAAAATGAAAAAACGCATATGAAAATAGGCATCTTGGGCGGCAGCGGCAAAATGGGCCAATGGTTCGGCCGTTTCCTGACAGAAAATGGCCATCAGGTTTGGCTTTGGGGGCGAAACCCGTCCAAACTTGCACCTATAGCCACCCGCTTGGGCGTTCAGGCGGCAACCCGGCCTGATATGCTGGGAGACATGGACTGTCTGATAATATCAGTACCTATTGACGCTTTTGAAGATACCCTTAGGGAACTTGCCCCGTTTACTAAACCAGACCAACTGGTTTTTGACCTGTGTTCAGTTAAGGAACGCCCGGTGGAACTGATGCACCAGTACCTGCCTCACTGCCGCACACTAGGCACTCACCCCGTATTCGGGCCGGGAGCTGAATCA
>NZ_JBAZDW010000078.1:0-5059 GCF_041654235.1 Dehalococcoides sp.
CTTTTAAGACTACCACAACTTTTCTGGACTCGCCAAAGCCAACGCTCTGGGTAGTTACTTCTTCGTCTTCAGCCAAAGCCAGATGAATAATCCGCCGTTCATAGGCAGGCATAGGCTCAAGTGAAAAAGGCATCCGCCGCAGCTTGACCTGTTCGGCAGTTCTCCAAGCCAAAGTCTGAAGCGAGCTCAAGCGCCTCTGCCGATAACCATTTACGTCAACCACCACCGGCTCAAACCGCCCCAACTGGTGGGAAATCATAAGCCTTACCACTTGTTGCAAACTTATCAGGGTTTGACCCTTGCGTCCAATAAGAATACCCAGGTCTTCGCCTACAATATTCAAAACAGTACTCGGCTGTGACTCCTCATCGGTAACCATTTTCTCAGGCAGAATATCTACATATGCCTCAATATCCATCTTGTCCAGCAGGGTTTCCAGAATGTTTTGAGCAAGATCACTTGCATCCATCTGGTTACCCGGTGCTATGTCATCTTCGTATTCAGGTTCAATTAGCCGCAGGCAAACACGGGCATCTTCTCCGCGCAGACCCAGCAAACCATGCCGGCCTTCAGACAGAACCTCTATCTCAACTTCGTTTCGGCTTACGTTTAGTTGATTTAGACCCAGTTTTATAGCTTCCTCCACTGTCTTGGCGCTCGTCTCGACCTTTTTCATCTATACTACCTTCCATCTGCTTACCTTTGGTCGAAGAATCGGATAACTGACCAGCCGGAGTTGCAGCTTTTTTTTCAGTTTTATATATGCTACCTGACCGCACCTGGCGGCCACCGCGGAAATAGGATATAACCTTTTCAGCAATAGGCTCAAGCTGACCCCAGCCGGTAATAAAGTATTGCATAATAATACCCACTACCGCTGAAACAAACCAGTAGAAAGCCAAACCGCTCGGGAAAGACAAGGAGAAGAAGAAGAACATAAACGGCATCATAAAGCTCAGCATCTGGCTCTGGGCTGCCTGTTGCTGGTTAATAGCCTTGGGAGTAGACATCTTTTGCTGAACGAACATGCCCAAACCTACCAGCAAAGCCAATACAAAGTCAGAACGGGAAAGATCCATCCAGAGGAAGTTATTGCTCAAGGGCAAGGTTTCATAAACCACCGGCCAAGAATAAAGGTGATTGGAAAGATTCATAAAGTCTTCCGGGGTAACAGCCAACACCCTGACAATAGCCTGATACAAGGCTATCCAGATGGGAAACTGTATAAGCATGGGAACAAGACAACCGGTAGTGGAAACGCCGGATTCTTTGTAGAGCTTCATTTGCTCTTCTGCCAGTTTCTGGCGGTCATTACCGTGCTTTTTCTTCAGGGCGTCCATATGGACAGTAATTTCCTGCATCTTCTTGGTAGCAGTAAGTTGTTTACGGTTAAGCGGCCAGAGGGCCAGCCGTATAACAACAGTTAAAACTATAACTGTCAGCCCGAAACTTCCCCATAAATTGTGGGAAAGCCAGACCATGCCGTTTATCATCGGCGAAAGTATTATTAAATCCCAAATAGCACCAATATCCAACGACTACCTCGCTAACTTACTACAAAAGTCCAGATTATAGTCCGGCTCTCCGGATTTATAGCATAGACAGTTTCTTTTTCCTGGGTATGTATATACACAACTTCACCCGAAACAGTAACCGGCGCAATCACTTTCAGGGCGAGGTCGGTAACGGCCTTCATCTCAAGTGAATATATATTGATGGAGAAAATCTTGCCCGTTTTGGTGGCCACAATTACATTATCACCCAGCAGGGCCGGCGAAGAAGCCACACCATCAGTCATATTAATTACTTTAAGCTGAGTGCCGGTCAAGGCGTCCAGAATATATGTATTGCCATCCAGATTGGGGGCGAATACTTTGCCGTCAGCAATAACAGGGCTTGCCCAGAACCAGTTTGGTGAAGCAAAAACCCATTTCTGGCTGCCGTCAGTAAGATCCAGTGCATACATATTGCGGTCAAAACAGCCCACATAAACAGTGCCGTTATCTACCACAGGGGCGCTTGCAAAGGGGCTCTTGGCTTCAAACGTCCACACGGGGTTACCGGTATTGATATCCAGAGCATATACCTTTTTATCAAAACCGGGCACAATTACCAAATCACCTGAAACAACCGGAGAAGCCCAAATTTTGGCACCTGTCGGGTATTCCCAGACCTTTTGTCCGTCAGCCTTGCTCAGGGCATAAACAACGCCATTGGTATCTGCAAAGAAAATTTTGTCTCCGTTGGGAGCAATACCGCTGACAATGGCAGGCAAGGCATCGGTTACAGGATAAACCCACTTCAGATCACCCTGATCCTGATTGTAAGCATAAATCTTGCCGCCATAGGTAGAAATATAGATGACACCGTCTGATATTACCGGTGTACCGTATATGCCAACGGTGGTAACGGCACCGGCACAACCGCCGCCACTTGTAGTAGTCTCAAGCGGTACCTGATAACGAGGAGTGCTGGCATCTTTGTTAAGGGCTATAAGTTTACCGGTCATAGAGCCGAATATAGCGTCATTATCAGAGACAACAACACCAGACCAGCCTAAAGGTTTCTGTCCAGTACCCATACAACCGCTTAAAACAGCTAAAACGCCAATAAGGCTAAGCAGCAAAATAAGTTTTTTAGATATGCGATTGGTTTTGAACAATTTTCCGTCCTATTCTGGCACTGGGTCGTAGCCACCCTTGTTCAAAGGGTGACAACGGCTAAGCCGTTTCACACCCAACCAAATTCCCTTAAAAATTCCAAATCTTTCAATAGCTTCGTAGGTGTACTGTGAGCAAGTGGGAATAAACCTGCATGAGGAGGGTGCAGTTTTAGAGTAGGTATTTTGGTATAATCTAATCAGTTTTAAAGCTAGTTTTTTCATCTGTTTTTGATAGTATCTGCGCCTTGCCAAGCAAGTGCTTAACTACCCTCTCCATTTCGGCACATTTTACTGTAGCCGCTTTTGCCCTAGCTATAAATACTATATCCCAGCCCTGTTTCAGACCGGTAGTCCGCAGGCTTTCCCTTAATATTCTCTTTGCCCGGTTACGCTCTACAGCCCCGCCTACTTTTTTACTGACTATAAAACCGACACGGCTCAGTTCAAGATTGTTAGGCAGCGTCTTCATTATGGCCAGCGGCCCTATATAGGTACCGCCGCGGGCAAGCACCTGGGAATATTCTTCCCGTTTGGTTAGCCTGTTAGCCTGTTTCATTGTAAATAGTGTAACCATACTCCGGATGGATAATCAACCGGAGCACAGCCAAAACACTCTAGACTACAATCAGTCTCTTGCGGCCTTTAGCCCTGCTGGTACTGAGCACACCACGTCCACCCCGGGTACTCATCCGGGACAGGAAACCATGAACCCTCATACGGGGAATACGCTTCGGTTGATATGTCCTCTTAGGCACATTAACTCCTTAAATGGAAAACAATAATTTACTATTTATGCAGATTCAGCAGGTTTAGAAGCCTCTGCCGCAGGTTTAACCTCTGCTTTTACTTCGGGTACCGCAACTTCGGCCTTGACTTCTACTTTAGGCTCAATCTTGGCTTCGGCAATTTTGGGTTCAGGCCTAAGCTCACGAATAGGCGAAAAAGTAGCCACATTGCCTTGGCGGCGAACATGTTCGGATACAAAGGGCATCAAGGCAATAAAACGAGCCCGCTTAATGGCATTAGCCAAAGCCCTCTGGTGCCGGGCACAGGTTCCGGTGCGGCGGCGGGGTTCTATTTTGCCACGGTCAGATATGTATCTGGCCAGTTTAGCCGAATCCTTGTAATCAATACGGCTAACCTTTTCAGCGCAGAAAGAACATATCTTGCGCTTCGGGGTATAGCGGCCACGCCCACCCCTGGCTGGTCTGTTAGGTCTATCCTGGATACTCACTCAATCAAACTCCTATCAAGAGATTTAATATTCACTAAAACGGAATGTCTTCCGGTTCTAATTCACCGCCGCCATTGTCATCTTCACGGGCATCTATACCAGTGCCCACATTAGCTTTCTCAAGGAAGGTAACCCTTGAAGCAATCACCTCGGTACGGTAATGCTTCAGGTTATCCTGCCCTTCCCAGCTACGGGTGCGAAGCCGTCCTTCCACATACACCAGCCGTCCTTTGGAAAGGAACTGGTTGCACTGTTCGGCCAGCTTGTTCCAAGCCACCACCGTAAACCATTCGGTTTCCTGCTTGCGCTCACCCTCAGGGGTATTATAAACCCAGTTGGTAGCAACTTTAAAGGAGGTAACGGGATGCCCGCTGGGGGTATACCGCATCTCCGGCTCACCGCCAACATTGCCAATTATCATAACCTTGTTCAAACTCACCATCTCTCGTGTCTCCTCTCTGGCAAAATCCTCTAGCGGTAATCAGTCAGATATTATTCTTCGTCCATATTAATGGCCATATGCCGAATAACCTGCTCTGAAATGCGCAGGTCAGTGCTTATCTTGCGTATGGAAGAAGGCTTGGCCTTCATCTTGATAAACACGTAATAACCCTCAACATACCTACCTATAAGGTAGGCCAATTTACGCTTACCCCAGTGGTTTACTTCGGTAAAGCTGCCTTCTTTTTCAGCTATGGTCTTGCTAATGCCTTCCAGAATGGCCTCAACCTTTTCCTTCGGGGTGTCAGTGGTTAAGATAACCACCAGTTCGTAATCACGCAGGTTTTCAACTCTGGATTTAAGTAGTTCGCTTGCGGCCATGTTTTCCTCTCTAAGTTAAAGGCAATATATTCCCTTAAAAAATCTGACGGTCATTATAGCATATAGCGAAGAAGCAAACAATATTAGGCAGAATGAACCTGCCTACCCCCAAATCATATTTGACAGATTGCGTCAAATACTCTAAACTGTTTTCCGCTTCTAGGCCCCATGGTGTAGCGGTCTAACATGCCACCCTGTCACGGTGGAGATCGGGGGTTCGAATCCCCCTGGGGTCGCCATTGAGCTTCTTTTTGCTTTCAACTACCAGAGTATACCACATTGCCGGTCTAACTTTCTTTCCTTCTTGTTACAACCGGGATTTGCCCCACTGCCTGAAAAAC
>NZ_JBAZDW010000079.1:0-4978 GCF_041654235.1 Dehalococcoides sp.
TTATTAATCCCCATACCGGTGAAGTAGTTCGCAGGCTCAATGCCGCCTGTGTGTTTGATTGTATTGTAGACCAGGCATGGAAAACGGGTGACCCCGGCTTGGTATTTATAGACCGCATAAATGATGATAACCCCACCCCATCCATAGCTCCCATCAGGCACGTAAGCGGCTGCGGTGAGCAAACCCTTTTGCCGTATGAATCATGCAATCTGGGGTCAATTTCTTTGCCCCGTATGCTTAAGCGTGACGGTGAACGGGTAGTGGTGGACTATGAAAAACTGGGGCGGACAGTCAAAATGGCTATCCGTTTTCTGGATAATGTAATAGACGTAAATAAATTTCCCACCCCTGAAATTGAAAAAGCCACTTTGCGTAATCGCAAGATAGGCTTGGGGGTCATGGGTTTTGCCGATATGCTGGTTTTAATGGGCATACCTTACAATTCTGAAGAAGCTATATTTCAGGCCGACCAGATAATGGATTTTATCAAAGAAACTTCTCATCGGGCTTCATCCAAGCTGGCCGAAATCAGAGGGTCTTTCCCCGCTTATGAAGGCAGTATGTATGACGTACCGGGTGGACGCCCCATGCGAAATGCTACCTGTACCAGCATAGCTCCTACCGGCACGCTTTCTATTATCGCCGGGGTATCTTCAGGCATAGAGCCTTCTTTTGCCATGGTATTTGTGAGGAATATACTTGATGGTGAAAATCTGCTGGAGATAAACCCGTATTTTGAAGAAATGGCCAGACGTGAAGGGTTTCATTCAAGAGAGCTTTTTGAAAAGCTGGTTTCCTCAAACCACCTGCATGATATGGAGTGTATACCGGACTGGCTTAAACGCCTGCTGGTTACCGCTCACCGCATTCGCCCCGAATGGCATATCCGTATTCAGGCGGCTTTCCAGAAATATACTGACAATGCGGTTTCCAAGACTGTAAATTTCCCGCATGAAGCTACCCGTGAGGATATGGCAAATGTGTTTAACATGGCCTATGATCAGGGGCTTAAGGGTATAACGGTTTACCGTGATGGAAGCCGGGCTGCCCAGCCATTGTGTACCAGCGAGTCGGGTGTAAAGCTGGTAGATCAGTATCTGGATAATTGCGCCTGCCATTAGGTATGATTGTTCATACGGGCAAATACAGCTACAATCTCCGGGTCAAATTGTATACCTGAGCACCGTTTCAGCTCTTCCCATGCTTCTATATCTGTCATAGCTTTGCGGTATGGTCTGAGAGAGGTCATGGCATCATAGGCATCAGCCAGTGCCATTATTCTGGCTCCCAGCGGTATTTCTTCACCCTTCAGCCCGTCAGGATATCCGCGTCCGTTAAAATGCTCATGATGGTGGCGGACTATTTTCAGAATTTCATGGTCTTCGGTTATGGGGGAAAGAATGCGTTCACCCACGCTGGGGTGGGTTTTGATGTGGTTATATTCATCTTCGGTCAGATTGCCGGCCTTATTCAGGCAGGCACTCCTGATACCTATCTTGCCTATGTCATGTACCAGCCCGGCTAAACGTATCTGCTCAACCGTGGCAAAAGGTAACTCCATAGCGCCGGCAATAGCCACTGAAGTTTCAGCTACCCGCTGTGAATGGCCGATAGTGTAACTGTCTTTGGCTTCAAGTGCATAAGCCAAGGAAGTAATAGCGTTGAAGAAAGAACCGCGGATTTTTTCCGCCTGGTCTTTTATCTTTAATTCCAAATGTTCTTGGTAATCACGGTTTTCCAGTATAAGGCGGCGTTTTTCCAGTGCCCGCTCCATACCCATGATTACGGCATCCAGTTTGAACGGTTTGGTTACGTAGTCATATGCGCCCAGCTTCATGCAGTTTATGGCGGTATCGGTATCGCTTATGGCTGTGGCCATTATAACAGCGGTATCAGGTGAGACAATACGGATTTCGGGTAAAATATCCATGCCGGAAAGCCCGGGCATCTTTATATCCAGTATTGCCAGTGCGATATCATGGTTTTTTACTATTTCCATAGCTTCGGTAGCATTTGAGGCGGTCAGACATTTGTAGCCTTCGCTGGTTATTTTCTGGTAAAGCAGACGGCGTATCGTGTCTTCGTCATCTACTGTTAAGACAGTTTCACTTTTTGTAATCATGCATACCTCTTAGAATAACTGACGGTTATTTAATCTGGCTGGTTGATTGGAATCTCTATAAAAAAGGTAGCGCCCTTACCTTCGGAACTTTCTGCGTATAGTTTACCACCGTGCTGGGTGATTATACCATGTCCGATAGATAGTCCTAACCCCGTACCTTTGCCTACTTCTTTAGTGGTAAAAAACGGATCAAATATATGATTTAAGACATTTTCTGACATACCCGGACCATCATCCCGAATAGAAATCTGGATACTGTCGTTAAATTTGCGGCTTGAGATTACTATGGTACCTTCACCATGTGACTGGGTCATAAAATATTCAGCATTTATGACTATATTTAAAAGCACCTGCTGCATCTGGAAGTAGTCTGCTTTTATCTCCGGCAAATTTGGATCCAGATTGGTAATTAGCTGAATGTTATGGACTTTCTGCCCGTAGTTGCAGATAGCAAGCACCTTATGTATTATCTGGTTCATGTCCACCCAGTCTTTGGATGGTTCATGGCGGCGGGCAAAGGTGAGAAGGTTACGGATTATTTCAGCCGCCCGCTGAGCTTCCTGGCTGATTATCTGGATATCCTGTCTCAGGTCTTCGGGCAGAATTTTCTCCTGAATAAGCTCTGAAAAACCTAGCACACTGGTCAGAGGGTTATTAAGTTCATGAGCCAGTCCGGCGGACAATTCGCCCAGTGAAGCCAGCCGGTCAGTTATCATCAGTTGGGCGGCTATCTTATGATGTTCGGTAACATCCTTTATGGTGTGCACAGTTCCCATAGATAGCCCGTTTGCGTCCAGAATGGGGTCAATTGTTTCTTCAAAATGCTTATCTATATTTTCCTCAAAATACGCGATACGCTGGGTCTTTTTTGTATTAAAAGCTATAAGTTTCGGGCAATTTACTTTTGGGCAATCGGCATGGTGCAGTACCTGGTAGCATTTCTTGTTTAAAACGTCTTGGGGCTGGCAGTTCAGGGTTTTTGTAAATGCCCGATTAGCCCGCTGGATATTAAAGTCATTATCCAGCAGAAATACTATATCGGATATATTATCAAATGTTATTCTCCATTCCTCTGCCGCCCTTAATAACCGGGCGTCCACTTTCTTGCGCTCAGTTATATCCCGTAATACGGCACAGCAATAATCAATCCCCTCAAACTCAAGGAAATTGCACATTACTTCAATAGGTATTTGCTGCCCGTTTTTTGTAAACATGTCAGATTCTAATGAGAAATTGATAGCCTGTTTTAGTCTGACCCAGAGGGTTTTCCATCTTTCCGCAACGCATACAGGATTTATATTTATTACGTTTAAACTGCACAGTTCTGTCCGAGTGTAGCCCAGTGATTGGCAGGCAGACATATTGGCGGCTATTATACTGCCGCTTTGATTAACCCAAAGAACGGAATCTGCCGTATGCTCAACTGAAAATGAGGTGAACTTCAGCTGTTTTTCGGCTTCTTTGCGCAGGTGGATATTTCGGGCTATGGCTACGTTGTATTCCATTTTATCGCACTGCATATAGTTGGCGGTTATTTCCACCGGTATTTCTTCGCCGCTTATGTTCCGGTGGATAGATTCAAAACTAAGGTAGGCGCTGTTTTTCAGATTTTTCCAGTGCGCTTCCCAATCAGTCTGATTAGTTATCAGGGCGTCTATATCCGTGACTTTTAGTTTAAGCAGGTCTTCTCGTCTGTAGCCGAGAGAGTTACAGGCTGATTGATTTACATCTACGAAATTACCCTCAGAATCAGTCCAGAATATGGCATCTGTAGTTTGTTCCAGTGCAAATCTGGTCAGACGGAGCATTTTTTCGGATTTTTTGCATATTGTAATATCGCTGGCTGAAAGTTGCAGATAGGAGGGTTTGTTATCCCGGTTGATTATCCGGCTATGGCCGGAAAACCAGCAGGTTTGGCCGTTTTTATGGATTAGTTGAAGTTCAAAAGGCTGTCCGGTATCGGGTTTGCGGTCTTGAAACATTTTAATAATAAGGTCGGTTGTTTCACGGCTGAACAATCCGCAAGACTTCCAGTCTTCACCGGTTACTTCGCTCACAAGATAACCGGTTACTTCCTCAAATATCTGGTTAGCAAATATCAGTTTGCCGTCAGGCTGAAAACCCATTACCAGAGGAGTTGCGGGTAGGTTTTTATCTGAAAAATCAGGGTGATTTGCATTATGCCGGACCTGAGGCTGGCACTGGATACAGAATATTAGTCTGCCTGAAGAAAGTTTACATAATAAATCTGCTGAAACAGGCAAGCCTTTTTTGCAGGGGATATAACAGGGTATCGGACCTAGAGGTATTCTAAACCGATCAAGTGTGTGGGTGTTAAGTTCCAAACCTATTGGTTTTAGTATGTCTTGTGACAGGGTAGGGTTATCCAGGTAATCCTCAGGTGAATAACCGCTGATAGAGGCTGAGTTTGAACTGACATAAATCAGCTGGGGTTCGGGCGAGGTTTTAAATATCAATACAAGATTGCGGGTACTTTCTATCATGGAAAGTATCTCTGTCAGGTCTGCACTTTCGGGCAAAACATTTTGCCTTGCAGAGGTGTGGCAGGATCTGTATTGGTCTTTCATATCCTTTCGCTGTTTGCCCTATAGTTTTGTTACAGGTGCAGGGCAGAAGGCTCAGATATATTAAAATTATACCGGGTTGAGAGTTAGACTGATCTCAGTATAACAGGGAAAGTGCCAAATGTCACGTGTTTTGACAAAAAAGATATATTGCAGTGAGAAATTACGACAAAAGGCGTTAAGGCAGCAGGCCTTCGCGGCATTCGCGGTGTTTGAAACTTGGCTGATAGTCCCGACAGGCTTGGGGGTTAAAGTCATGAATGGTACACAG
>NZ_JBAZDW010000080.1:0-4969 GCF_041654235.1 Dehalococcoides sp.
ATTTTTTGTTTTTTTATTTATCATTTGTATCAGGAGTTGTTCTTGCGGGATATTTCGGTATCGTAATTGTGCAGGATATTTAAATCATAGTTTGGTTTGACCTTGGGTGTGGAGAGCTCATTTATGGATTTATCCCGTACTTTCCGGAGTAAACCCTTCAGTTGTTCTATTTCTTCTTCAGAAAAATCCTCAAATATTTTTTGGACTTTGTTCAGTAAAAACGCATTGTTTCTGGCGTTCTCCCCTGCTTCTGTTATTACTACCCGAATCATATTCCGTCTTTCCAGGTCTTTTCTCAGTTCTAGCAGCCCTTTGGCTTCCATACTCTTTAGAGTTACCGAGACGGTATGGGGTTCGCGCAGAAATATTTTGGAAATTTTGGCGGGAGTTACTACGGTGTCCCTTTCAACATGCAAAATATTTAATATGCCTGCTTGTTCAGGCGTAATTCCAGTTTCCAGCAGTTCTTTGCGGCGCACATTATAAGCCCCTGCCCTTGCCTGCATCAGCATAGACCAAATCTCAAAAGTGTTGTTGCTTGGCATAATCCTGTTTCCCCAATCTGTATTTTGGTAAATATCAGCCTGTATCAGTATTAAACAATAAACCAGACGTTAAATACAAATAACTATCAATCTCTAAACAATACAGGTTTAACATTATTATATATCCTAAAGTATACCCCAGAGCTTATTAAAAATACGCATTTCGGCGTATTGACGGTTTTGTTCGGAGGGGTTAATATTCCATAACGAACATTATGATACGAACATTATGATACGAACAATACTCATAGATGGAGGCGTAAACTGATAGCGGGCATTCAGTAAGGGTTTTAGCGTACCCAAGGTGCAGTGAATATGCCCGGCACTCACTCAGTATTTGCCGTTTGATTGTTAAGGTTATGAATCTGACGGCAGATTAAGCAGCCTAAATGGGATTTTGAGCTCACTGGAGAAACCAACCTTGGTTCTAATTGCCCGGTGAGCTTTAAAAATAAAAACCGGCGGCCTGTATCAGAGACCGCCAGAAAGGAAGGTATTTAAGCTAGCTGGATTAGAGATAACTTTTAGTGCCCTTCCGTATTTATATTTTCCTTGAACTGGTTATTAGTGTCAAATACATGATTAGGAGATATCAAGTGAAAACTTTTCATTCAACACTTTCCCGAAGAGATTTTATGAAGGCTTTGGGTTTGGCTGGTGCCGGAGTCGGAGCAGTGTCGGCTGCCGCCCCGGTTTTTCATGATGTGGATGAGCTGACTGCTTCTTCCGGCGGTGTACAGAAGCTGCCGTGGTGGGTTAAAGAGAGGGAGTTCAAAGATCCTTCAGTACCCATTGACTGGCAGAATCTGCCCAAGATGGAGGGTACTTTCCCCTACCAGGCCAGACCAACCCTGTCGGCTCAGGAAAGATATGCCATGGGTATTCCCGGCGGCAGTTCTGGTACCTGGGCTAGCCCTGAGCAGGCGCAAGTACTTTTTGATTACATGAAAAAGGAATTTCCGGGATGGGAACCCGGCTATGCCGGTCTGGGAGACAACCGGACAACCGCTCTCTTCATGGCCACCAAATTTATGCGTATGGGCATGTGGCCCGGCGAAATAAACATGGGCGGCAACAGGGTTAATGTTATGCAGGCCATACTAAAGGCCGGAGGCACGGCCACTTTCCCCTCCTTCATGGGTCTTCGCTCAAGCGAAACGCTCCGCCCGCAGGATTTCGGTGTACCGCGTTGGGAAGGCACACCCGAAGAAAACCTGCTTACCCTGCGTCAGGTAGTCCGTTTCCTTGGCGGCTGTGATGTAGGCGCTCAGGAAATGGATTCAGACGTTTTTAAGCTTTTCCACGAGCAAAGCGGCGGGAAACAGCTGGTAATAGAAAACGTAGACGAAGCGGCTGAAACACCCACCAAACTGGTCATTCCTGCCAAAGCCAAATATATCCTCCAGTGGACTGCCCGCCAGCCTTACGAATCCACCAGACGCCAGGCCGGCGAATATGAGGATGCCGCTGTATACTACTCCTATCAAAGGTTCCCCTTTGTCGGGGCTGTTATCCAGGAGTTTATCCACGCTCTGGGATATACTGCGGTTTCAACCCACATGATGGGTTATCACACCAATGCTATCGCTACCTTAACCGGTATGGGTGAACACTGCCGTATGTCATCACCGACCTTAGTCCCCAAATACGGCACTACCAACCGGGCTATGTGGGTAATGATGACTGATATGCCTCTTATGTCCACTAAGCCTATAGATTTTGGGGTGTATGACTTCTGCAAGACCTGCGGTATCTGTGCGGACTCCTGCCCGTTCGGCTTGATTGAAAAAGGCGACCCGTCATGGGAAGCTACCCAACCCGGTACCCGCCCCGGTTTCAACGGATGGCGTACTAATACCACCACCTGCCCGCATTGTCCGGTCTGTCAGGGCAGTTGCCCCTTTAATACCAATGGCGACGGTTCTTTTATACATGATTTGGTACGTAATACAGTTTCCGTCACTCCTGTTTTCAACAGTTTCTTTGCCAATATGGAAAAGACCATGGGATACGGACGCAAGGACCCGCGCGACTGGTGGAATATAGATGATTATACCTACGGTATAAATACATCTTACTAAAGGCTTAATGAATAAAGGAGTAATGTAATGTTTTGGATTGGATTGCTTGCAGGTGCAGCTATAGCTCTTCTGGCCAATTGGCTTGTGCAAAAGGGAGTATTCACGAAGTGGTATGAATGGGTGCTGGGTGGCTTGGGCGTATTAGCCTTGTTTGCTACCGGCCAGCATTATTTCAGTTCTCTGCGTGAAAATGAACCCCAGTCAGCCTGGATGGGGGCACTTATATTCGGTCTTATTGCCCTTATACTGCTGGGAGTAGCCTGGCAGTTGTCCGTCAGGAAAACCAAGAAAGCCTAATTCAGGGTTTTTGCTAACGAGCTTAAGGCGAGGGAAATATTTCCCTCGCCTTTTTTATTTATACGGGGTTTTATTTTGGTGAGGAATGCATTTTTCGGCTACTTTTACTTGCCGGATTCACTCGGCACTTTATTTCAAACTGCTTTCGTAAACAGGAGAAATTCACCTGTAAATCCGGCAGTTTGATATACCTGGGCTGATGAGTTAATATTAGTTAAGAGCATATGCTCAAAACAATCTAGGGAATATAACTTTATCAAATAGGTGGAGGAATAACTAATGAAAATTGCAGTAGTAACCGATGACGGGAAAACAATCTGTCAGCATTTCGGACGGGCTCAATATTATCTGGTTGCAAGTGCCGAAGATGGCAGCGTAACTGGTAAAGAACAAAGGCCCAAAGCCGGTCACCATGTTGCAGGGATGAATCATGAGCACACCCATGCCGCCGGAGCTTGCCATGGATTTAATGCCCATGCCCAAGCCACCCATGCCGGCATGGTTTCAAATATTACGGATTGTCAGCTTGTGATAGCTGGCGGAATGGGTCAGGGAGCTCAGGAAAGCCTGAAGCAAGCCGGAATTGCAGTGCATATGACTGATGTAGCTGATATAGAAACTGCCCTGAAACTCTATCTTGAAGGCAAGCTGCCTAATTTAACAGAGCGTTTACACTAAAGGATATTGTCTATTTCCTAGTTTGAGTGGGGAAATTACTGCCGGCAAAGAGGTATTTATGTCTGTCACCCCCGCCTTTTTTAGCCCGGTATACGCATTTTTGGGAAGAAAAGTTAGGCTTTTCTTCCCAGTATCTCATCTACCTTTGTTTCCAGCGTTTTACGGTTGAAGGGCTTGCTGATATAAGGGGTTTGGTGAGCGCTTAGGTATTCTCTGGTTGCTTCGTCAGAGGTATCCCCGGTGATAAATATTACCGACAAAGCCATGTCAGGTCTTTTGGTCAGGATATTACGGTATAGTTCAATGCCGCTCATGCCGGGCATGCGAATGTCCAATAGGATTACATCATAAGCGGTGGCCATGAGCTTTTCCAGTGCCTTGCGGGGGTCGTCGCACTCTTCAACAATGTGTCCATTTTGGGTGAGAATAGTTTTGATAAGCAGCCTTATGCTGGGTTCATCATCTACCACCAGAACTTTTGCTTTGACTACAGACCTTGGAGGTTCGGCCTCAGGCGTTATTTCCGCTATTTTGTCGGTATCGGAGGCTATAGGCAATTCAATGATGAAAGTAGTTCCTTTGCCTTCCTCACTCTCTGCCCTTATGGTGCCGTTATGCTCCTGAATGATACCCAGTGAAAGGCTTAGACCCAATCCTGTGCCTTCGCCCGGTTCTTTGGTGGTGAAGAATGGCTGGAACAGTTTTTTCCGTATGCCTTCGGGCATACCCGGTCCGTCATCTTTGACCGATATACGCACATATCCATCAAGTTTTTCAGTTTTGATGGTCAGTATTCCTTTGTCATGAGCCTTCTTCATAGCGTATTCGGCATTGACGATAAGATTTAGAAAGACCTGCTGCAGTTGGCCGGGGTCTGCCACAACCCAGGGCAGAGTAGCGTCATAATCCTTGACTATCTTGATATTTGCTGTAGCCAGTACGTAATTACGCAGTTCCAGAGTGTGGTTTATAAGTTCGGTGATATTTACCCGGCTCATCTGGGGTGTAGTCTGCCGGGCAAAGGTGAGCATCCTCTTTATAATTTCTTTGGCTCTCTGGCTGCCGTCATTTATGATTTTCAGGTTTGCTTTGATATCATCAGGTAAATCTTCTCTTTCCAGCAGCAGTTCGGAAAAACCTATTACTCCGGTAAGCGGATTATTTATCTCATGGGCAATGCCGGCAGCCATTTCGCCCACTGCGGCCAGACGGCTGGACATTTCCGCCTTGTTGCGGAGTTGTTGTTGCTGCAATTCTTCTTCTTTTCGTTTGGATATGTCCTTGATGATATGAACAGAGCCTGTTAATTCGCCCTTTTTATTAAATATAGGCGAAGAAGATGCTTCCACCCATAGCTTCAGTCTTTTG
>NZ_JBAZDW010000081.1:0-4962 GCF_041654235.1 Dehalococcoides sp.
GGTTAAAAATAAGCTTTTTGTGGCTTTGAACACATTCTTAACTCCAATTAGGGACAAACGCCGATACTACGAAGGACATATGGAAGAAGTGCTTGAGATTTTGTACGCAGGTAATAAAGTCGTTCAGCAAGAAGCCCAAGAGACTTTAGATAAGGTTCTCTCTGCACTAAAACTTATAAGATAAACAAAACAAGTGGTGAGAAAACACCACCGGAAGGGGCGTGTATCCCCAAATACCGATTTTCAATGTTTACAATTAAAAGTATGACAGCAGAGCGTTTTATGTTGTAATAGCAACCAGGAATTTGTGTTGACTGGCTTAGGTAATTTTATGGCGTAACTACAATCAGAAAACCACCTTACACCCCCAAAAGTATGTAAACATTCAAAAATGCCGTTTTAGAGTGTTTGAGAAATTCGGCGCTCGTCAGTCGTTATCCACCGCAACCAGTAATTCCATATTATTAACTTCTTCGGATATTACTTAGGTTGATGTATTTTTAGGTAGATTCGCTCCTTGTTTGGTTAGTTCTTACGCTTTTGCAAACCTATACGCCACCCTAGTATTGTGCAACCCGCAACCAACGCTCATTAAAAGATCATCGAAGTCTTTTTTGGCATCTCTGTATACATCGGTTATGCGTCTGAATCTTTTGACACCACACATTGCTTTTTCTACGGATACTCTAAAGCGGGAAAACAGCTTGTTTTGGCTCTTCTCCAACTCGGTTAACTCTTCCCGTTAGGTTTTTTGAATGGCAGGTTAATGGTTGCTCCAGTAATCTCCAACCGTTTGAAGCCATTGTCACATAGAATGAGTATGATTTTTCCACCTCCGGGCGGACGGTTAGATAAGATATAGGTTGTTAGTTATAGTGGGGCACTTCGATCATGGACTTCTCTACGACCTATAGTAATTTGCAAAAATTGTTTTTTTAGCGTAAAATTTCCTCGTCACAAGCGTGGTGGCGCCTTTCACACTTCTTAAAACATGGAGGTAGGGCTATGAAAGAGTTTATGTTTTACTTGAGCGCCACAATGACGCTCGTCGGTTTTACCGTGGGGTTTTACGGCGGGATAAGTATCTTCACTGGGGCATGCCTGACGAGGAAACCCGAGACCGAGAAAGTAGCCGCCAGGCTCATGCTTTGGTGTTTGGTGCCCACGGTCCTTGGAACGGTCGGAATGCTTGTCTTTGTCTGAGTTCAACAGGCGCATCGATGATACAGTAGATATTTGACTGTAGATTCGGGGCGCCTGATATGTATCGATGGGGAAAGTAGTAACATTGTTCTTTGTACAAGGCTTAATGTTTAACATGACAGACAGTGGAGCTCACTACTGGGTTCATGTACTTATGCCAATTTTGGATAAGACGCTGGGATTCACTCACGCCAAACCTAATCGCAAGGTTGGGACGAGAACCAGCTTTGGAGTTGCTTTGCCCTATATGTGATGAGGCAGAATGAGGGAATCTCCCCAGTGCAGCCAACGAACCCGAAGTCTAGTCGGTTGGTAGTATTGACAGAAACCCGCGCAAATGATAAGTTGAACTCCACGGAATGGAAAGGTTCACCCTTCTTTCTGCTTATCGTTCTAGCGATATGGCGGGATTGAATATGAAGCTCTGAATCCTTCACAAATTTATTGCTCGCAAGAGTACCATATACGGACCTAGGCCTTAGGGCCTGTAGCTCAGTTGGCAGAGCATCGCGTTTGCATCGCGGGGGTCACGGGTTCGATTCCCGTCGGGTCCACCATTGAAAAGCGCATAACAAGCGTAAAGAACCTTGAAAACCAAATAGAAGACAGAATGAAAAATTTCATGTAAATCGTCTTAGGTATTTGTCCGTTAGGATAAATATCTGTAACAAAAAGAACTTAATGTACACGGAGGATGCCTTGGGTTTTTGCGGCGAAGAAGGACGCGTCAGGCTGCGTTAAGCTTCGGGAAGCTGTCAAAAAGCGTTATACCCGGAGATGTCCGAATGGGGAAACCCCGCCTACAGCAATGTAAGGTGACCACTTGCTAAAATTTTCTGTCGCAAGACGGATCTATAAGCATTTAGGAGCAAACCCAGTGAACTGAACCAACTTAGTAACTGGAGGAAAATAAACAAATATGCATTTCGTTAGTAGCGGCGAGCGAAAGCGAAGAAGCCCAAACTCGAGAATCTATACTGTCATCGTCATTTTGTGTAAGTACGCCGTATATGCTTTTATGCGAAGCGGTTTTGCATAAGGCGCGAATGTGAAGCTTCGCGCCGACGCAAAACCGTAAGCAGATAAGTCGTACTATGCAGGATGACGGTGATAGACTCGGGGGTGCGGACAACCCTATTCCCGCTTAAAGCGGGAGAGAAGTTACAAAGCATTTTCATAGGAGAATATTTCTGGAAAGTTAAGCCATAGAGAGTAATAGCCTCGTATCCGAAATGAAAATGCCTTCTTGGGTTGATCCAGAGTAGCATGGGACACGAGAAACCCTGTGTGAAGCTGGCTTGACCATAAGCCAAGGCTAAATACGCAAAAACACCGATAGTGAACTAGTACCGTGAGGGAAAGGTGAAAAGAACCCCTGTTAGGGGAGTGAAATAGAAACTGAAACCGTGTACAGACAAGCTGGCAAAGGCAGCCCGCAAGGGTTTGCTAATGCCGTGCCTATTGAAGAATGAGCCAACGAGTTAATTCTGCGCGCTTGCTTAAGTCGTTAAGCGACGCAAGCCTAGGGAAACCGAGTCTTAAAAGGGCGACTGTGCGTAGAATTAGACCCGAAGCCAGGTGAGCCAATCATGAGCAGGTTGAAGTCCGCCGAAAGGCGGATGGAGGACCGAACCGGTGTATGTTGAAAAATGCTCGGATGACTTGTGATTAGTGGTGAAACGTCAAACGAACCTGGTGATAGCTGGCTCTCCCCGAAATATATTTAGGTATAGCCCTGCGTCTCCGCCTCTGGCGGACGATCCAATGAGAGGTAGAGATACTGGAAAGAATTGGGGCCCGCAAGGGTACCCATTCTTACCAAACTCCGAATGCTTATTGGTGGTGCAGGAGTCAGCAATGGGGAGCAATTTCCTGTTGCAAGAGGGAAACAGCCCGGACCATCGACTAAGGTCCCTAATTTCTGCTAAGTGGGCAAGGTAGTGGAACTGTTTAAACAGCTAGGAGGTTGGCTTAGAAGCAGCCATCCTTTAAAGAAAGCGTAACAGCTCACTAGTTTAACGGTTTTGCGCCGACAATTTAACGGGGCTAAGCAGAAAACCGAAGTCGTGGCTTTGTTCGCTACATGCGGGCAAGGGGTAGGGGAGCTTTGATGTCGTCTCTTAAATGGGACATAGCTGTGAAGGTGTGTTGTAAAGCATGCTGGAGCGTCATCAAGTGAGTATGTTGGCTTGAGTAACGAGAGCAGCCTGAAAACGGCTGCCGCCGTAAGTCTAAGGTTTCCTCCGCTATGTCAGTCATCGGAGGGTTAGTCGGTCCTAAGGTAAGGCCTAAAGGCGTAGCCGATGGACAGCAGGTTAATATTCCTGCACTAATGTAGAACCGCTTAACCAATGGAGCGACGGCGCGCGGTAAATTAAGCCGGTTAAAGATTCCGGTCCAAAAAGTTAGCTAGTTTCCGTAGGCAAATCCGCGGGAACGATGGAGAAGTCCTGAACGTGAGCTTATGGAAAGACTCTTAAGTGAGTCAATTTAATTGAGTCGTGCGTCCAAGAAAACCTTCTAGGAAGGTTTTACATTATCCGTACCACAAACCGACACAGGTAGACGGGTAGAGAATACCAAGGCGATCGAGTGAACTGTGATTGAGGAACTAGGCAAATTACATCCGTAAGTTAGCAAAAAGGATGCCCGCTGGCGTGCAAGCAAAGGCGGGGGCACAGAAATGGCTCAAGCGGCTGTTTAACAAAAACACAGATCTCTGCTTAACTCGTAAGAGGAGGTATAGGGGTCGACGCGTGCCCAGTGCCCGTAAGTCAAAACCTGCGGTGAAGTCCTATTTATTTAGGATCAGCTTTGGGTCTAAGCTCGGGTGAACGGCGGTCTTAACTATAAGGATCCTATGGTAGCGTAATCCCTTGTCGGGTAAGTTCCGACCCGCACGAAACGCGTAACGACTTGAGCACTCTCTTAATCACAGGCTCGGTGAAATAGAACTACCGGTGAAGATGCCGGTTACTTGCTGTTGGACAAAAAGACCCCATGGAGCTTTACTGTAACTTGACATTGGTAAGTTGTTTTAATTGTGTAGGGTAGGAGGGAGATTTTGCATCGAAAGTTGCAAGATCGACGATGAAACACCTCTCTGTTAAAGCGGCAAGCCTAACTATCCCGCATTACCTGCGGGGAGGACAATGTTTGGCGGGCAGTTTAACTGGGGCGGTTTCCTGCTAAAAGGTAACGCAGGAGCACAAAGGTTCCCTTATCCCGGATGGAAATCGGGATGCAAGCGTAAAGGTATATGGGAGCTTAACTGCAAGACACACAAGTCGCGCAGTTGCGAAAGCAGGTCTTAGTGATCTTCCGAGTGCCATATGGGTGGCCCGGAACTTATCGGATAAAAGTTACCCTGGGGATAACAGGCTGATCCTACCCGAGCGTTCACAGCGGCGGTAGGGTTTGGCACCTCGATGTCGTCTCGTCGTATCCTGAGGCTGGAGTAGGTCTCAAGGGTTGGGCTGTTCGCCCATTAAAACGGCGCGTTGATGGGTTCAGAGCGTTGTAAGACAGCTCGGTCTCTTTCCACAGCAAGCGTATGAGTTCTGAGGGGGGTTGGTCGTAGTACGAGAGGACCCGACTGAACGAACCTCTGGTGTACCAGTTGTCGTGCTAACGGCATCGCTGGGTAGCTATGTTCGGTTGAGATAAGCGCTGAAAGCATCTAAGCACGAAGCTCGCCCCAAGATTAGAACTCTTTCCCGCAAGGGGACGCAACTCATAGGAGACTACTATGTTGATAGG
>NZ_JBAZDW010000082.1:0-4753 GCF_041654235.1 Dehalococcoides sp.
AATCCGGACTGCGCAAACTGGACGCCCATGAGGAATATCCGGCTAACAGCGAACGGATAAAAGTAAATGTCCATAACGAAGACGGGAGTCTTTTGGAAGCCTTTACTCATACCCGCCGCCGCTCTGGTGACGAGGCCAAACCCTCCGCCGAATACTTGACGGTAATCCAGCAAGCCTATCATGAATGGGGGCTTGTCTGACCCCTGGACAGCTTTTGACAGTTTTAAATCACTGTCAAGGGAAGGAATAAAATTAGCTTAGACAGCACATCATCTATCACCCGTTAACCTTTGACAAAGGAGTAACCAAAGCGATACCCGGATTTTCTCACAGCAACAGATAAACAGATTTATCTGATTTGAAGGAGGCACTAAATGACTGGTATCAGCCTGGCACTTAAACCCAGACAGGTTTTTGGCAACAAGAACAAACTCATCAGAGCCCAAGGGCTAACCCCTGTCCATATCTTCGGGCACGGACTGAAATCACTGGCACTTCAAGCCGACACACTGGAACTTGAATCAACCATCAACCGGGCCGGCAGTTCACATCTGGTGAATATCAAGCTGGACACAGACAAAAAAACCCGCAAAGTATTTATCCGTGAAATTCAGCGCAACCCTATAAAAGGTTACCTTGAGCATGTAGATTTTTACCAGATAAATCTGAAAGAAAAAGTAACGGCGGAAATACCCATCCACTTCAGCGGTGAATCATCCCTGCTCAAAGAAAAAGGACACAAACTGATAGCCCCCTTTACGCACCTTACTGTTGAAGCCCTGCCGGATGACCTTCCGCCAGAAATACATATTGACCTCTCCCAGTTTGACACTCTGGAGAAAGACCTTTACATAAAAGATATCATCCTGCCCGGCGGAGCCAAAATCCTGAACGAGGCTGACCTTCTGGTAGCCAAGGTAAGCGAAGTCCACCTCAAGGTAGAAACCACGGTGGCAGTCAACCCGGCTGAGGAATCTGTGGAGAAACCTGTAGCCCATATTGAAGAAAAAGAAAGCACTGAAAAGGAATAGTTATCCGTCCTTCATGATAATAGATTTTCATACCCATATTTTCCCTCCCGAAATCATTGCAGCCCGGCAGGAATACACCTGCCGGGACAGCTGCATGGGGCTGCTTTATTCAAACCTCAAAGCCAAAATGATAACCGCAGACGAGTTGGTAGCGGCACTGAATGAAGCCGGCGTGGATAGGGCAGTGGCACTGAATATCAGCTGGGATTCAGATGAACTGTGTACATTTACCAATAACTACCTGCTGGAATCTGCCCGCCGTTACCCTGAAAGGATTATTCCGTTTTGTGCTTTACCCATTTCAAACCCGCCTGCCAGCCTTAATGAGCTGGAACGCTGCCTCAGTCTGGGGGCAAAGGGTATAGGCGAACTCCGTACCGAACGGCCGGAAGAACTGGCTCTTCCGCCATATCAACCTTTGTTTGAGCGTATAGCACAGAGGGGCTTGGTTTGCCTGTTTCATGCTTCAGAGCCACTGGGGCATATCTATCCAGGAAAGGGTCTTGCCACTCCGGAAAGGTTTTACCCGTTTATTTCCCGATACCCCAAGCTTAAACTGGTACTGGCCCATCTGGGCGGGGGCATGCCCTTTTACCACCTTATGCCGGAAGCCGCCAAGGTGCTTTCAAACACCGCCTATGACACCGCGGCCGCCCCTTTCCTGTACAACCCTGAAATTTATCAGCAGGTGATAAAACTGGCCGGAGAGACTAAACTCCTTTTCGGCAGTGATTACCCCCTCATGCCTTATGACCGCACCTTAAAACACCTACTAGATGGACGGCTTGAGACTGATATACAGGCAAAGATACTGCGGCAAAACGCACTTGACTGGTTAAACAAAGAGGAAACGGGTCTTGGCTGAAGGACTTATCCGCACTTTCATCGCCATAGAACTGTCACCTGAGCTTAACACCACACTCGGCGGTATCCAGAATTCGCTGCCTATACCCTCTCAAGCTATTAAATGGGTAAAACCCGAGTCTATCCACCTGACTCTCAAATTTCTGGGGGATA
Source organism: Dehalococcoides sp. (assembly GCF_041654235.1). Lineage (NCBI taxonomy): Bacteria > Bacillati > Chloroflexota > Dehalococcoidia > Dehalococcoidales > Dehalococcoidaceae > Dehalococcoides > Dehalococcoides sp. The sequence goes on from NZ_JBAZDW010000082.1 coordinate 2,049, forward strand.
CCCCGCTAAGCCAGATTGAGAGTATCGTACAGGGCATGGAGAAAGCCGCACTGGCCTGCCCTGCCTTTACCCTATCAACCACCCGAATAGGGGCTTTCCCTTCACTTTCAAACCCGAAGGTTATCTGGCTGGGGCTGAAAGGTGAGACCGATAAACTGCAAGCCACCTTCGCCGAAGTTGAGAAAAATATTTCCCGGCTGGGATTTCCAACAGATACACGGGAATTTGCTCCCCACTTGACCCTTGGGCGTCTTAGGGAGAATGCCGGTAGAAATGATATAGAAACCACTGCCAAAATACTCAAATCCGCACCCCCTATCCCCCAAACCAGCTTACACGCCAGCCATATCTGTTTGTTTAAAAGCCAGCTTTTACCCGCCGGGCCGTTATATACCAGACTGACCCAAATCAGCCTTGCCTAATCTTGTCAGGATAAGCCTCTAGGAGTATACTCAATCAACTTGAAACAAGGTCTCAGCCGGGAGGTAACTTCGTGGAGAATACAAGTTTTCCGAAATGTTTAAAATGCAATCAGGGTGATCTGCTGCCCCTGTCAGACTTTGGCAGTCAGGGTGCATCCATCCATTACAAAGCTTGGGTCTGCTCTAACCCCGGTTGCGGCTTCAACCTCAAAATCCGCAACGGGGATATATATATTAACGAACCTATCATAAACGGCAACAACCGCCAGCATTAGGCCGGTAAAAGCCAATCTAATCTGCCTGGGGGCAAACTGATGGCGTTTTTGCATCAATCCTTTAAAGATACACTGCTGGATCTAGTCTTTCCCCAGCAGTGTCTGGTTTGCGGGAAAGAAGGCAAGCTGTTCTGTGCCAAATGCCATGCCGGTCTCAGCTATATCTCCCCTCCGGTCTGTTCACTCTGCGGTCATCATGTATCAAATGACGGGGTTTGCCCTATGTGCCTTTCCGGCAAAATCCATCTGGACGGGCTGCGTTCAGTTTTCAACTTTGAAGGCGGTATTGCCCAAGCCATTTATTCCCTCAAATACCACAACCTGCGTTCGGTTGCTCCGTTACTGGGCACTTTTATGGCAGACTACCTTAAACAAAACCCTATGCCGGCTGATATTATTGTACCTGTGCCTCTCCACCCCAGCCGTTTGAAATACCGCGGCTATAACCAGTCTCTCCTGCTGGCAAGGGAACTTTGCCGCCAAACGGGTATAGAATTAGCCGACAAATGGCTTGAGCGTTCTCTGGCAACTGCCTCTCAGGCACGCACCCAAAACCGCATTGAACGTTTGGCAAACGTAAACAACGCCTTTATTTTCAAATACCCCACGACAACCGCCCCCAGAGTGATTATAATAGATGATGTAGCAACCACAGGCGCTACCCTGAATGCCTGCGCCGCCACTCTTAAAGAGGCTGGTGCCCTCAGTGTATGGGGGCTGACCATAGCCAGAGAAAGATAGAGGAGTGTAGAGTATGGAGATTCAGATTACCACCAAGAATTGCCGCCTGGACAACCGTACCCGCAGTTATATCCAACGCAAAATGGGACGGATAACCCGCATGCTCCCCCAGATTTCCGAGTTCAAGATTGAGCTTGACGAGGAACAAACCCGTTCCCAGGCTGACCATTTTATCCTGAAAGCTACTCTGCATACCGGTACAGACGTACTTTACGCTGAAGAACGGGCCGAAAACCTGCTGACCGCCGCCGACCAGGCGGTGAAAGTGCTTAACCAGCAGATTGACCATGCCAAAGGCAAAATGGAGGAAAAAGTACGCAACCGCGAAAGTATACGTCTCAGCCAGCCCAAGGTGTCTTCACCTCCACGTGAGCCTTTAATCCGAAAACGCCAACAAGAGGCAAAACCCATGACCGTGGAAGAAGCCGTAAATCAGCTGAATTTATCCGGAGAGGAATATCTGCTCTTTTTAGGTCCGGATACCAAACGGGTAAATCTGCTTCGCCGCTTTGCTGACGGCAAATTTGAGCTGGTAGAGCCTGTACCCGAATAGTTTTTAATGCCCGGACACCAGCCCTGATACATCCAGGAGACTGCAGGGTCAAATTTAAGAAGTGGATAACAGCTTTTGAGTAGAGTTGCACTAAAGAGCCTTGACACAGCCGTCAGAATGGCTGAGACTGATTCCGATATCCGCTGGGATATTTTTAAAATCCAACCGGGTTGGGTTGGGGTAATGGCATCTACGGAAGGAATCTGCCGCCTTACCCTGCCCCAGCCCGGTCAAACCGAAGCACTGGGGCAACTGAAACCGCCGCCGGGTGCTACCCGGACCAACAATCTAGTCAGCTCTCTGGCAACTAAACTTGAAAGCTATTTCAAGGGAATCAGCACGGATTTCCCGTTCAGCCTTGACCTTGGCGGGTATACACCCTTTGAATCACTGGTGTTTCAGGCCTGCGCCCAGATACCCTACGGACAAACCGCCAGTTACGGCCAGATTGCCCGCCAGATAGGCTACCCAAAAGCTGCCAGAGCAGTGGGGCAAGCGCTCCATAAAAATCCCGTGCCCCTCATAGTACCCTGCCACAGGATAATTGCCGGTAGCGGCAAAACAGGCGGTTTTAACGGCGGAATAAACATAAAATGCTGGCTGCTTACACTGGAAGCTAGGAAACCTTCAGGTTTATAACTAACGTTTCCAGAGGTACAGCATCCCACGGACGGGAATAGTAAAACCAGAGTTCGGTCTGTTCTTTATCCAAAG
>NZ_JBAZDW010000083.1:0-4570 GCF_041654235.1 Dehalococcoides sp.
TTTCGTTATGGCTGTCATGCCGTCACCTCTAATGGTTTCGTATAATTTAAAATTCTTTTCGTCTTCATGGTCTTTACCCATGCCACTATTAAGTCATCCCCCTCTACTGAGAGTTTGATAATTCCGTTGGTACATTCATCGTGGCAGGTACGGCAGATACAGACGCAGTTTTCCCTGTCAAGAGCATCTCCGCATTGTCCACGTGATTTGATTTCGTGCTTATCCAGCAATGCCCATTTCCCACAGATAAGGCAGACGGCTCGGCTATCGTCCGTGCCACACTTTCCCTGCTCTTTGAGCATCTGTTTCTTAAGCTTAACTTCCTGTGACCTCTGTTTCTGCATCTTCTTGGATAGCTTCTTCAGGGGTGTCCTGCGTTTTAACTCTGTACGCTTCATATCTGTTCCAGTTCCAGTTCTATTCTGGGTGTGCCGAACTGCTTGCATGCCTGAATACTGGTTATTTGGCTGTCATCGTGCCACAGAACGCCATTACAGGCGTCACACAATAGTTTCAAGTAGTTATCTATATCCGGTCTGGTAATAGGCTGTGTTACCCGTTTTGGGGTGCTTGCAGGGCGCTGGCGGTAGAATGTAACAGTCAGTTTCAGCGCATCGTCCTTACCAAACGGCGGTTCGCGGAATTCCTGTGCCAGGGTATATTTGATGTAATTCTCAGCCCGTACTGTATCAACGGGAGTGTATGTTCCGTACTGACCCAGACGAGGACGGCCCTTAGCAACCGGGTGCATATAAATAATGCTCTTTACTCTGGTGGCCAGTTTCTCAGTCATTCTTAATCTCGCTCTGGATGATGTCCTTAAGAATTTCGGGTTTAGGTTGCCATCCTTCCAGTTCGCCCGTGAATTTTAAGAAAAACCTTTTAAGTTCCTGCCGGGTAACTACGAAACCGCCTGGTATTCGCTCTTTCCTAAGCGCTCCTGAACTTATCCATGTATTGACCTTGTGGGCCGGCACTCCCAACGCATAACAGATATCATCAACAGTAAAGAAACTTGGATTATCTGCTACACCATCAGACGCCTCGGCATTTAATAGCCTGTTTGCTTTACGGCGTACCCATTCGGGGTTAATATCCAGTTTTTTGGCCAGCATCTCTGCACTCTCGGCACTGCCGTCATATTCGTTCAGAAGCAATTCTTCTTCGGCTGCCGTCCATTTGTGGTAAATTTTCTTTGTCGCTACTGTCATTTGGCTATCCACCCCACAATTGAAATGATGAATTTGATAAAGAAGCAGACTGACATTCCGAGAAAGAAAATGGCAATAATTAACTCCACCCTGTCAGCCAGTTGTTTGTTGTTCATTTCGCTACCCATCCTGTCCCTTCACAATCACTGCACGTAGTATTGCCCGAACCTTTTTCCCATCGGATACCCTTGCCAACACATCGGATGCACTTTGTAACTCTTTGTATGCCTGAGAATTGGGCACCGCCGTCAGCGATATCAAACCTATAGGTCTCCCCATTCGGGTTATGTCCGTTTGCTGGCTCTTTAGCCTTGACGACTGTTAAGACGTTGTTATCCACCGTCATGTAAAGCGATGCCATATCCAGCGAGAATTGACCGCCACGGCCTAAGGTGGAAGTTTCGCCCTTCTGCAAAACTATCAGGCAAATACCATCACGCAAGCGTTTCTGGATATCCTCCATGATTTTGCCTATCTGGTAGAAGTTGTCAGAAAGGTTTATCCAGTCAATGATGTTCACGCAATCAGGTTCTATGGCGTATTCCCAATCTTCACGCCGGACTATCATCTGGAATTTTGGGCATCCGTTAGAACCAACCCCAGACCGCCAATCCATTCGGTTGACTACGGATTTGAAACGACCTGGGGCGTACTCATTGACCATCATCTGGCAGGGGAAATAATCCATGTTTTCCCAGAGGAAGTTACGGGCAAAGGTGGATTTACCCTTGTTGGACTGTCCTGCTACCACTATCAAATCAGCAGGGCGGATAACCACATGACCATCAAAACCAAAACAAGAGTTGTCCTTATGGGAAAAAGGCCAATGGATGTCTAAAGCATCCTTATCACTCGCTATAGTCCAATCTATATATTCTTTTTCTTTTAAAGAAAGAATAGAACGGTAATTTCGAACTTTTTTTTCGAGATTTCCCCGGTTAACCTCATAAGAAAGTTTCTTGGCGACATTGTTTCGGTTTTCTCTTTGGTGGATTTCCAGCTGACGGCAAATTATATCTAAGTCAAACGTCTCATTCTGGTGGATTTCCAGCCAGTTTTCGACCAACTCTGACACTTTTTTGTAGTCCCCAACTGATGTAATTTCTTGTTCTGCCATTTTAGAAATCTTTCTAATTTTTCGAATGTTTCTAACTTTTCAAAGTTTTCTAACTTTTCGAATAATTAAGGGTTTTTCGAATATTTCGAACTTTTCGAACCTTATAACCTGTCACGTCTGACCCAATTCCTTGATGCTTCAAGATGGGTTTCCAGCTTGTTGGCTTGATTGTCTAGCCTAGCCTTTATATGGCTTAACTCAGCCTGTATATTTCTAAGTCCATCCCTTTGTACGGGAAGGGTTTCCTCAGTCCTTAGCGGTTGTACAGCCTCTTTTTGATAGCGGGGGTACATCTGGCTTGCTACAACCTCTCCGTGGGTTATTTCGGCTTCGTACGCCCTGAAAGTAGGGCTGCATGGGAAGTCATAGAATGGTTCATAAGGCGTTTGTTCATACATGGCATAACTCTTTCTTTCTGAACAGGTCGTACTCTCTGCCCTTGCACTCTGAAAAAGGGCACTCAAGGCATGATGAGCAAACCTTCTTGCTGTATCTATTGGATAGGTAGGTATCAGCAACCCTGCACCCGCCGTTAGGTCTGGCGTCTATAAGGTCATTTAAATCCTTGTAGGTGTTTATTCTTCCTGATTCATACATACTCAGCTCCATATCCGGGCCGGTAACGGGCAGGGGAGGGAGATTTCCTGCCCGTTACTAACACCCGTTACTTCATGGCCACCCGTTCAGCTAACTCATTTTCTAGCCAGTCCAACTGTTCAGATGTAAGCGTGTGTATATCGGTTGGCAATCCAGACTCAGATAGGAACGTCTCAAACTTAACCTTTCCATAGCCGAGTTCTTTGGCATAATTACGGATTATGGTCAGCTGGTCAGAGGCTTCCGGCTCTGCCTTCGGTTTTTCTACTTTGTCTTTGTTGCACCATGTACCATCCTCACACTTATGGGAGTACCAAGTCTGGTCACCTTTAGTGATTTTCTTAAAAGGGACATGATGGATAGGGCATATAGGCAGGTCTTCAACTATCCTCGCCGTACCCTCTATCATTTCCTCGGCAGGGGTAGGTCTGTAACCTGCGAGTACAACTACCCATGCCAGAACATTCCGTAAGGCTTTGGCACAAGCTCTTGTTTGAGCCATACTCCTGAGTTGGAACAAGGGCTTGCTACGCCAGTTTGGCTCGTCATTCAGGCACATGGCCTCAGCCGCTGATATCTCCGTACCATCAGTCCGCACAGCTACCGCTGTAGCTTCAAAACCCTTAGCATCTCCATACTCAATAAAGCGAGATGTAATAATCTTGGCCGTTACTCCGTAGAAGCGTCCTAATGTCTGAAGGTCTTCAAATTCAAGATATTGCTCGCCGTTAAACAAGACAGGCTTGGCCTTCTTGGATACCACGTCTTTTAAGGCTTTAGCTGCCTGTTTTGCCTCTTCAAGAACAGCTTCAGGCGGTCTGGATATAATTAAGTCCTGAGGCTGGTCTATTGTTACTATGTCAGTTGTCATCTAATTCACTCCTGCTTTGATAATGTAGGCGCATGTTTCCCGTGTATCCTCAGTAATTAAGGGGATTACAGTGTCACTAACTTGCCCGCCTTTAATCAGGCTGGTCAGCACCTTTTCGTTAACGTGCTCGTCAATTACTGCTTCGGCATACTTGGCGGGCAGGTACTCACGTATCTTTGCGGGAGAGTAGATGATACTCTGGCGGCGTTGCTTGAGTGCGTACATGCCCAGCTCGGTGTCCTGAAAACTGCCTAGAGCGTCTATGGACTGCCTGATTTTGATATCAAGGTCGGCCAGCTCGTTTTCCATTGCTGGTAAGCCAGCCATTGTTCTGGCACCCAGTATCCGGGCTTCCATATACCGGCGTTGGTTCAGCAGTTCCGCCAATTCGGGCGGATTATTAAGGTCAACGGCACTTGCCGTATAATCCGGATTAGCTTTTGTGACCATTGGATAGCCTCCTGAGATTTTTAACTACCTGCGATATGGGCATCTCTCCAAACAGCTTTGTTAATACGGGGAGATTTTTATCGTACCCTGATATGCCAATCATTCATGTCTCCTTGTGGATTTATCTGACGTTGTTAACAATCCGTGGTTTGTGTTCTGCCTTTTGCCACTTCCAGTTAAAGGCAAATCCAAGAGCAAACCCGGCATAAAAACAAAAGAATAAGAATCCGAATATTTCCATTACATTAGCCTCCTTGTGCTAAGTCATTAGGCGGGGTATAATCACTATTAGGGTTTTATTTCTCACCTCTCTTCCACCGGGGA
>NZ_JBAZDW010000084.1:0-4268 GCF_041654235.1 Dehalococcoides sp.
GCTTTCCATAGCCTGATTGAACAGCGCCAGTTTGGCACTGTCTTCTTCGGCAATTTCAGGCGGGGTGATAAACTCGGCCTGATTTTCCTTAACGTAACGCTGGCTTCGCTGGGAGTAACTGCCAATACGGTGTCTGACCAGCTCATGGGTAACCACCCGTGAGGCCTTTATATAAAAAGTGGCCGAAACATGCTCAAGCAGGCTTTCGTGCCCTTGTTTGATGCGTGTCTGAAGCCAGTCCTGGCTGCTGCCAAGTTTATTGCCGCTGGCGTAACAAAGCCGTCCGGCTTGTTCTGCCAGATTTTCGGCATCCGGAGTAATGGCCAGCAGTTTTACTTCTACGTTATATTCCATAAAAGGCGTCTCCTTATGCCGAAAGGATACCAATTCAGAAGTATTTTCACAAGCGGAAACAGTGTTGATAAAGAATGATTTTAATCTGTATTGCAAGCTGTTTTTCGCAACTTGCCAATACATGGCGGCATCAGGGAGAAAACAGTTAGATTATCTGCCCGTCAGATTCATGAATTTGATCAAGTCTGCGGGTAGCATTGAATTTGGATGATGAAGTTTGGATTATAGATTTATCCCGTATTCTTAAGAGCATGTTTTCCAGTTGGTCCAACTCTTCGTCAGACAAGACATCAAATATTTTACGTGTTTCAGTGAGATTGGTGCTTATAGTTTCTCTTAACTGCATACCTTTTTTGGTAATAGATACCCGAATCATATTTTTTCTTTCCAAGTTTTTGGTGAGTTCGACCAGCCCTTTTTTCTCCATGTTTCTCAATATGGCGGTAATGGTGTTTGGCTGACGGAAATACAATTCGGCTATTCGGGTGGGTGTCATGGTTTTGTCTTTGGAATGATACAGACGTTCCAGTATGCCCGCCTGTTCAGGGGAAACGCCGTACTCCAGCAGGTCTTTTCTGCGTACGTGATAGGCAGCAACCCTTGCCTGCATAAGTGTGGACCATATTGCGTAGCCGTTTTCCCTTAGTCTGTGAGTCATATAGCCTTCTCGGTATTCAGTAGTTTTCTCTACTATGTGTATGCGCTTATTAAACAATATCTTGGGGGGTAAATACAAATATTTGATTTAAAAATGAGGTGTGCAGGTTTAAGTATTGTCTTATTGGGCTAAAAATATACTAAATGCTTAGCTTTCTTGGCCTTAAGGCCTATTGACCAATATAATATCTGTAACTATAATCGTATACTAGTATCGTATACTATAATATAATTGAATATACGAAAGGAGATCGCTGAAATAAATTGGCTCTCGGGGAAGACCGGGTGGCTATAGGAAAGACTAAATATTGATAAAAAGGAAAATTAAAAAATGCCTAATTTCCATCACACTATTAGTCGCCGTAATTTCATGAAAGGACTGGGGATATTAGGGACCGGTCTTGGAACTGCGGCGGCAACTGCTCCGGTTTTTCACGATTTGGATGATATTATTTCTTCGCCTAAGGCTGAATGGAAACGACCCTGGTGGGTGAAATACCGGGAGGCGGATAATCCCACTACCGAAATTGACTGGTCTTTGATGAATAGATGGGATGCCCGTCAGACAGCGCAAGCGCCCGGTATCCAAGCCAAATATCTGGGTGCGGACGAAATAAAGAAGAGATACGCCAATGTCCTGACCAACAAGGTAAAGGCCATTACCAATGATACCCCCGGTCAGACACTGAGAGATTACGCTCTTTCATCCGGCGCGGGCTATTTTATGAATTTGCCTTATGTGACTACTTTTATGGGTCCCCAGAAAGTGGCTACACCTCAAAGCTTAAGTGTCCCGGTCTGGCAGGGTACTCCTGAGGAAAATAGCCGGATGCTGCGGTCTGCGGTAATCTTCTATGGTGGAGGGCAGGTTGGTTTTGGTGTTATAGACCAGAAAATTAAAGACAAGCTGGTATTTACCAATCATAAAGGGGCTGCCAACTCCATTGGCTTTGTTGAAAATTTCCCCCCGCCGCCTGCATTGGGTAAATCATATTTATTTGAAGATGTGGAGCAGGGTTATGAAGGGGCGACTACATTTGTTCTGCCGTCCAATAAACAGCTTTATGAATTCTGTTTCACTGTGCCTATGTCCAAAGATATGTTCAGGACGGCTAACGAATCCCAGATAATGTATTCGGCCAATCTGTCTCGTTATCGGCTTTTCGGTAATATCCAAAATTGTATTCAGGAATTTATCCGCTCACTTGGCTATACCTGTTACGGTTACGCGTCACCCTTTTCCGGTATGATGCCCGCAATTGCCAGCGCCCAGTTAACCGGTATTACGGAAGGAAACCGAAACAATGGCTTCTGCACCAGCCCCGAATACGGGCCTATACTTGGGGTGTTCAGCTTGGTTACCGACATGCCTCTTGAACCTACTAACCCCATCGATGCCGGTATCTGGCGGTTCTGCCAGACCTGTACCAAGTGTGCAGATGCCTGCCCTGTAAACGCCATACCCAAAGATCATGAACCCTCTTGGGAGTTGCCGACTGTTTATGGCAAGCCGGATATCACGCATTCTCCGGGAAGAAAACAGTACTGGACGAATGCCCTTGATTGCTGGCTCTTCTTGACTGAGTACAACGGCTGCGGTGCCTGTATGGCTACTTGTACTTTCAATACTAATAATGCTCCTATCCATGAGCTGGTCAGGACTACATTGGCAACTACGCCGTTGTTGAATTCATTCTTGTGGCAGGCAGATAAATTCTTTGGTTACGGTTTGACTGAAGACAAGGAAGCCTGGTGGGATCTGTCTATGCCGGTTTACGGGTTTGACAGTGCCGCTACCTCAAGTCAAGGCGGTTATAACAAATAAACCCCAATGCATTATAGGAGAGTGAAAATATGTGGCTTATTATTGGTTTAATTATCGGTGCCCTGCTGCTTGGGCTTGTTTGGCTGATGAAACGGGGTAATTTCAGTCTTACCTGGTATGAATGGCTGATAGGGATTATCGGCATGGCTTTGATTCTCTTTACCATCCAGAATTTTGTTGGCAGTCTGGATGAATTGGAGAGCAAAGCAGCCTCTATGTTCCTGCTGGTTATCGGATTGCCCGGCCTTATTCTGCTGGCAATCTCATGGCAATTGGCTGCCAGGCGTATAAAGAAAGCCTGAATCTCAATTACCCGTGTATTGATTAAAAGAGGGGGAGACCTGGGTCTCCCCCTCTGGTTTTTGCCCAGGCCTGATATAGCTGTTGGTGTTTAGGTTATGGATTATATAGCCTCATTGATATTTGGTAGTTTTTTCTGATATCTGTATACGCTCGTTATCCAATATCCTGGTAGATATAAACTCAAATATTAGTTATATGGATGTACCGTACAGGGTTTTCTATTTTATATTCGGCTAAAAATATACTAAATGCTTAGAAAGACTAGGCCTTTAGTCCTATTTACTACCTATGCTGCGGCCACTATAATCGTATACTATAATCGTATACTAGCAATATACCAAATATATGTTAGGAGGCTGTATGTAAGTTGGCTCTCGGGGAAGACTAGGTGGCTATAGGAAAGACTAAATATTGGTAAAAGGAAAATTGAAAAATGTCTAATTTCCATTCCACACTCTCGCGACGTGATTTTATGAAAAGCCTTGGGGTAGTCGGAGCAGGTTTGGGTACTATGAGCGCTGCTGCCCCTGTTTTCCACGATTTGGATGAGGTCACGTCTTCAACCCTTGGTATCAATAAAAATCCCTGGTGGGTAAAGGAAAGGGATTTCAAAAATCCTACCGTACCAATGGATTGGCCCAAAATTACCCGCCATGCGGGCACGTTTAAGACTTTACCCAGACCCACTGTAGCTGATTTCACAAAAGCCGGCGTTGTCGGCGGTACTTCCACTGACCTTGAAACCCCTGAAATGGCCCTGACTCTTTATGATGCCATGGCCAAGGAGTTTCCAGGCTGGACTCCCGGCTATGCCGGTATGGGAGATACCCGAACCACCGCCCTGTGCAATGCTTCCAAATTTATGATGATGGGTGCCTGGCCCGGCAATATGGAAATGGGCGGTAAAAGGATTAATGTTCAAGCGGCTATTATGGCGGCCGGCGGCAGCCCTACCTTTACTCCGTGGTTGGGGCCTCAGCTGGATACTACTACCCGTCCCCAGGATTTCGGGGCTCCGGTCTGGCAGGGTACTCCCGAAGAAAACCTTAAAACCTGCCGCTCTGCCTTCAGATTCTTTGGCGGCTCGGATGTGGGTGCTATTGAAATTGACGACGATGTTCTTAAATTT
>NZ_JBAZDW010000085.1:0-4199 GCF_041654235.1 Dehalococcoides sp.
TCCTTAAACTTAATCTTCAGGCTCGATGCTCATCCGTTCCATCAGCTTCACCGCTACCGCGATAGCGGTAAAACCGATAAGGGTAGTGCCCTCACCTGGATAGACATCAAGCGGTAAGAGCACTATTCGAACATAGCGCGCTTGTAGCCGGCGACCACGACCTCGCCCTTCCCATCCACCCCATCGCGGTAATGATTGACCCGCCCCTCTTTTACCTTCAGCCCGGTCGGTGCAATGCCGTTCATTCCGGTGCGGAAAGCCTCGGGAGTGGCTTTCTCTTTGTAGGTAATAGGGACGTTTTTCTCGAATTCGTTCCAGCTTGCGTACTTACCCATGTGGGCACCTCCTCTTTCGTTCGTACCCGGTCGCGGCCGGGTAATAGAGGCGAGCAACCCGTCCGAAAAGGAAAAAGGGGTTAGCCTTGAACCCTTCCGGTCCAGGTTGCTAACCCCTTTTCTGAAGCCCCGAAGCTGCCGGTAATAAAGCAAGCCCTGCGAGCCGACTTTCACCGGCAAGCTCGCAGGGCTTCATTAAAAGCGTACAGCCTCTCCCTGCGGCCTACAAGTCTATAAGGGCTTATATAAGCTTCTCTTCCGGCTTCACTTTGACACGGATAACAAGATCTCCATCTACCACTACCTCGACCGTATCACCGGGTTTGAGGTGGCAGTAGTTTATCCAGGCCTTGGGCAGGGTGATGGCAACCCCGCCTTCACCGATTCGGAAAAGCTTCCTTTCCACCAGGAGTGGCATCAATCAGACCTCTCAAACATAGCTTCGTTCCAGCGCTGCCATTTCTTTTCCTGGGCGTCTGCATACTTCGTAACGGCCTTCGCCGCCCACTCCTTCTCCCGCGGATTATGGGTTTCGTCTGGAGGATTTCTTTCAATCAGGAAGCTCTTCTCGGTCGTACTGTGTCTGTTTGCATTGGCAGTTTCATAAGACATCCTCCAGAGGGCCAGGAACACCAGCCACTGGACAGGGGAAAACCAATTATTCATAAATCTTCACCTTGTAACCAACGGCTTGAAAGCCACGGCTGAGTATTTCAATCCAGCTGTCGGTTGATTCCTGGAGCATCTTTTCGACCTGGGGACTCTCGCTCTGCCCAATATGCAGCTCAAAGCCCCTTTCATTTCTTTTAATGGCAATCTCGACCTTTGAGATTGCCTCTTTTACCTCCGGGGGAGCCTGCCCCATCTGTTTGCTCATCATCCGGAAGAGCATATCTCTGGACTGTGGTGAGTTGGCCATTTGCATAAAATCAAACATTTCTTTCCTCCCATTCTTTTGCGGTATGTTTTTCAATCGGCGGTGGGTCCGACGGCGCTTGCCCGCCCGGCTGTCCGCCTGCCGGCGCACCTCCCGGCATCATGCCGGGTAAAGGCATCCCGAACATCTGGGACATCTGCTGCATGGACTGGAGCATGCTTACAACCTGGCTGAAAGGGTCGTTCGACTGTCCACCCACCATTTGCTTGATCTGGGCAAGTGTGCTATTTACCTGGCCGTTGTTCTGGGAGATTGCTCCAAAGAGCTGGCCTGCTGTCGCCTGGGCGGTCCGTTCGGCGATTTCCTCAGTGGAAGCCTTGGCTCTTGACGCTGCCGCATCCTGCTCTTCGCGGGTTTCTTTCATCAGCCTCAGAATAGGTTCCATGCGCTTGGCGTCAGCCTCAGCCGAGCCCTTCTGGATATTAACGAGGTCCATCACCATCAGCATGGCTGCCCGGAATTTCATAATGGCTCTAAGCTCAACCTCACCTTCCGGGGTCCCGCCCATGTAGTGTTTGAGCACTGCCTCCGGAGCGATCATCTCCATGCCACCGCCCATCTTGCGGATGATAGGGAATTCGCCGCTGGTTTTAGCCTCTTCTTCCTCTCCGTTACGTACCCTCTCCAGCTCCTCCCGGATAATCGTTCGCAATTTGTCCTCGGGTACCAGGGCATTTCCGGACTCGGACAGTTTGAGATCCTGAAGTGCAGTCCGAACCTTGCTGCGGCTGACATTCAGTTCCGTGGCCATTTGTCTTTCCGATTGCCCTTCATCCTTGCGTTTTTTGACTTCTTCTAAAAACTGGTCTTCCATTTCCCCTCCTTTCCAACCACCAAAGCTAAGGTGGTTATTATTGGTTTAACGTTCAAAGCTAATTTGGCTTCATACTGGTCAGACCATTCGTAGCTAATTGGTCTGGTTTTTACCACGCTCACCATTCCTAAAATCGTAGCTAAATTGCCTGCCGACCGGTCACCGGTCTCAGGCTTAATGCTCATTCATTTCACCTCCCAGCAGGAGGCTTATGGCTTTATCTACTCCGACCTGGGGAGCCAACCGCGCCACCCGGATAGCATCACGGACATCCTGGCTTCGCCCGTCAAGTCTGCTGGCGATTTCTTCAGCCATCTCATCCGTGAGGTTTTCCTTGCGGACCAGCACTCCCTTTACTACCGTTAGAAATTCGCTCCGGCTATAAGGATTGAGCTTACGGATGGCGAAGCGGGAGCGCAGCTCCGGTGAAAGCCTTTCCAGCCGGTTGCTGGCTGCAATTACCTTGAGTGGATTGTTGATGTCCAGTTCCCGGCCTCTCTTTGCCCTGACCAGCCTGCCGCCTTCCATCATGGTTAGCAGGGCTGCCATATCCACTGCGTTCATCTTGTCCATCTCATCGATCAGGAGTATCTTCGGCTCCCTTTCGGCTACCAGGTCCCACAACCCTGCCTTGGAAGTAGCCGACCCTACCAGCCAGATTGCTTGCTCGCCAAAGGTCTGTTCGATGTCCCACAAGAACAAAGTCTTGGCCAGGGCGGGTGGACCAGTCAGCATGATGTGCACCGGCTTTTCGGCAAGTAAGGTAGCTTTGAGGAGAGCCTTGACGTCTTCATGACCTATGATGTCGGCGAAGAGGTCGTCGCCAAGGTTCACCGGTGGGGCTGGCTGAGGTTCGGCGGAGGTTTCTTGCTGGTTAGCTAAAACCAGGGCTTTAGCTTTTTCTGTGAGCTTGTATCCGGTAAAGGAGTTGGAGCGAAAAACATTGTCCAGATAGCCGTCCTTGAAGAGACGGCTAAGCGTTGCCGGCCAGATACGCACATGCCGCCACGACCACCCGATGTGGTACTCCTTCTCCAGGTCTACGGATGATTCAAACCTGGCTATCTCGACTAGTAGCTCCATGTCCCCATCTTTCATCATCGCCACCCCCTTTCTTTTGAGATTTGCTGGTATGCCGCCATCACAAGCTGGAAAAGAAACTCCGTTCCCTTTACTCCGGCGGTGTCGGGGTGCAGCTTGACCATCAGTTCTCGGTATCGCTTCTTCACCTGGTCATCCGCGGCCGTCTTATCCAGTCCCATGACCCGGTAAGGGTCAATTACCGCCTGTTGACGAGATTGATTTTCCGTTTTCATGGCTGACCATAGCTCCCCGATTACCGGGTCGTTACGCAGTCCTTCGAGCATCTGGTTTAACCACTCGGACATCATATCCGCCGTAGCGTCGGTCATTTTCTGTTGTGCCTTCCTGAACTGGTCTTTCATGGCTTCACCACCAGAAGTGTCCGCAAAGAATCCCCAGCAGGAACCCAACCAGTATCTGCCACCAGTTCTTGCCGACCAGTCTGGCCACCAGTATTCCCAGTCCCAGGAAGATGAGCAGGTACATCAAGGGTGAAGCCTTCTGGTCTTCGCGGACTATTTCCGTCCACGGTTTCCCGCCTACTTTATGCCACAGCTTCTCGTAGAACTTGCCTATCAATTGGGCCATGTTCTTTCACCTCCTTCATGTTGAGCCAGCCTCTTTCTTCTTCAGGCACCGGCTGTCCCATGCAGTCGAAGTCGCCGCATTGCTGGCATACTTTCGGGGCCAGTTGCTTTCCTTCTTCCAGGTGATGGACATCAATGCTGCCGTCGAGGGATGCCTGGGATAACGGATATTTCTGACTACAATAGATTCTTCCGGTTCCCACTCGTGCGTGAGCACATTCATAGAGCGTCCGTCGCTTTTTCTTATTCACCTGCATTGCCTCCTCTTGTTCATTCCTTCCCAGTTACTGTCCGCTCTGTCCTACTGTCCGCCCCCACGCCTGGGTCAGCTTCAGATTTTGGCGGACAGTATGGCGGACAGTATTTGGAGCCTTCTTTATTACTGTCCGCCGGATTTGAAGCTAAAGCGGACAGTACGGACGGTTCGGACGGTTTTTCGGGGG
>NZ_JBAZDW010000086.1:0-4157 GCF_041654235.1 Dehalococcoides sp.
ACCCCATACCCTTTGGGGCAGCCAAGGCAATACTTGAGAAATATCACTATCTTCACTCCATGCCCGGTGGAACCAAGCTTGCCTTTGGAGTCTTTCTGGGTGATAGGCTCTATGGTGCGATTACTTTTGGTTCAGGACCAGCCAACGTCTACCGGATGGTAGAGGGGGCAAAGCCCTCGGATTGCTTAACACTCTCAAGGCTTTGGCTTTCAGACGAACTCCCCTCCAACTCGGAATCCCGCGTCTTAGGGATAGCCCTCAGGGCTTTAAAGCGCTTCACCCGGATAAGGTTTTTAGTCAGCTATGCCGACCCTGCTCAAGGGCATATTGGCACAATCTATCAGGCAACCGGCTGGGTCTATACCGGACTATCTGAAGCCATGCCCATGTTTGATATCGGGGACGGCAAACCTAGGCACTCCCGGAGTTTAAGCCACACCTACGGTAGCCATTCAGTCAAACACTTTGAATCCTGTGGGGTAAAGGTAAGGGTAGTACCCCAGAGCCGGAAACACCGCTATTTCTACTTTCTGGATACGGATTTTCAAGGCAAACTCAAGGTACTCCCTCAAGCCTACCCTAAGAAAGAGGCAATATGAAAGTGATTGAAATACCCGTCAACAAGTTATGTGAAGCCCCATGGAATCCCAACCAGATGGACGAAGGGGTAAAACAGCTGCTAAAAAACAGCCTCTCCCGGTACGGGCTGGTAGAGCCACTGGTAGTCAGGCCGAGTGGTGAGGATGGTTTTGAAGTTCTGTCCGGCAACCAAAGGCTTAAAGTTTTAACAGACCTCAAACAAGAAGCTGTCCCCTGCGTGGTAGTAGAACTTAATGATACCGAAGCCATGCTGCTAACTCAGGCACTTAACGGGCTTAAAGGGCAGGATGATTTGGCACTCAAAGGGGCTTTACTCAAGGAAATTCTCTCAGTCATACCCGAAAGTGAAGTCTTATCCCTGCTGCCTGAAACCCGAAACAGCCTCCAAACCCTTTCCATGATAAATGAAGAAGATTTGGCTGACCACTTAAAAGCTTGGGAACAGGCTCAAACTGCCAAACTCAGCCACCTACAGCTTCAATTTACCAGACCCCAGCTTGAGACAGTTCAGGAAGCAGTCAGTTTAATTCTGCCAGTGGCCAAAGATTCCAAAGAAGATAACCCCAATACCAGAAGCACAGCCATCTTTTTGCTTTGTAAATTCTATATAGAAAGGAGGCAGCCGGAATGAATGAGATAGCCTGCCCGATTTGCACAAGCCACTTAAATATCAGGATGGCCAAAGGCAGGGCTTCTAATAAACCCTTCATCATGCTCATTTGTCCGAAAGACGGCCGGCATTTCCGGGCGTTTATCTCGGACCAGACCTATATCAATAAAGTGCTTGAAGAGAAGACTAAAGGTATGAGGGAGGGGTAGCCGCCATGTGGCGGAATATATGTATGTACAAACATACAGAAAGGGGAATAAAGCATGACCAGTTTAAAAGAATGTTTTGAAACCGGAGTGGCACTGATTGGGATGAAAAACTGCATGACCCTCTTCCAGACGGCCTATAGTATGTCTCTAGAAGGAAACAGACGGGCAACTGCCGGGGAGATAGCAGCAAGAGCTGCTAGCCAGTTTGGGCTCAAGATAAGTCCCTCTAATGTGGGGCAGGCCTTTAGTGCCATGAGTATTGCCACAACTATATCACGCGGAAAGGCAAAGTATGTACTTAACCCAACCGAGCTTGAGCCGATTCTTAGAGTAGGGAAAGAAGAATGCACCGAAATCTCAGATAAACTTGAGGAATCACTCTCCGAATATCAGGAGATTGCTGGAAGGGTTGATGGGCTGATAAACCAGCTCCGAGAAGCCCTTAGACTAGATGGAGAAGAGCGTAAACTCAGGGCACAAATCAGGCAGGTGCGGGGCGAGTAATGAAGGTGGCCATCTACCATAAAGTTCCAAGTTCGGAAAGAGGGAAATCCATTTCCCCTCAGGATATAAGGGAGTTTGCCCTTGCGCAAGGTTGGGAGATTTATAACTGTTATCAGGATTACGTCTCTCCCTCTGGCAACTCCCGGCGAACTGGCTGGATTGAGCTAATGGTAGATGCCAGACAACACAAATTTGAACTGATCCTTATCCGTCGTTTAGATCAAATCTTCCGCTCGGCAACAGAGGCTGCCAAAATCTTAAAAGAGCTTAAGTCAGCCGGAACTGGCCTTCGGTCTTATTCTGAACCATGGTTTGATACGGTTTCTGTCTCTGGTGGGGTCCTTTACCACCTAACCCTGTCCTATGCAGCACTTGAAAAGAATCGACAGCATCGAAAGCTTAAGTCTGGTTTGGCCCATGCCCGTAAAATGGGCTGCCAGACAGGGCGGCCAAGGGTAACCCAAAGGCCGCACTTCAACCAGGCTTATGGAGACATTTTAGAGCGTCTGAGGGCTGGCCAGATCTCAAGACGGCAGGCTGCCAGGGCACTTGGCATTGGCTACGCCACCTTAAAACGGCTTATTGATTCCAAATATCAAGGATTAAGGGGTTCATGATATGCCAGAGAGATTACCCTGTCAGGAGAAAGACTCGTTGACGGGTATACCCTGTACCTATACACTGTCCGCCAATTCTGACAAGAGTGAGGTGGACCAGTTAATGATAAAAGAATTTCTAAATGCCTTAGCCGAAGTGGCCTTATCAGTTGCATCCCGGGGGGATTATCAAAATGATTGAGTGCAAGAGAGCGGTTGCTTATGTCCGGGTCTCTTCGGCTTCACAGGTTGAGGGTTACTCTCTGGATGCTCAGGAAAGGCTATTTACCGAGCTCTGCAAGAACCGGGGTTGGCAGGCTGTGCATATATATCGGGAAGAAGGCAAATCCGCCCATGTAGACAGTATTAATAAACGACCCGTCTTCAGGAAACTCCTTGAAGATGCAGCCAAAAATGAATTTGAGATTGTAGTTGTACATACACTTGACCGCTGGTCGAGGAATCTTACCGTTACTCTGGAATCATTAAAACTACTGGGCAGGTACGGGATAGGGCTGGTCTCTATTGTTGAAAATCTGGATTATTCTAAACCGGACGGTATCCTTTTCACCCAGATGCTGGGGGCATTTGCCCAGTATTTCAGTGAAGCCTTAAGTACCCATGTCAGAAAAGGACTTGACCAAAGAGCCAGGGAAGGCAAACACAATGGCTGTATCCCATTCGGCTATGAATCCTGCTGGGAGACAGGCGAAAAGGGAGAGAAGAAAAGGCGCTGTGAGCAGGAACACCCCGGAGGACTTCACATCCATTCAAGGGAAGGGCCAGCCGCAGCCGAGCTATTCCGACGATACTCCTCCGGTACAACAACACTTTCGCAGCTGGCTATCTGGCTAAATGAACAGGGATTTCGTACCCGTAATACCAGGAATCTGCCTGATGCCAACGGAGAATTGGTTTCAGGGCCAAGACTATTCACCAGTTCCTCGGTCAGAAATATCCTGCATAACCCCTTCTATACCGGGCAGATAAACCACCGGGATGAAATCCTAGCCGGTGCCCATGAAGCCTTAATCAGCCGGGAACTGTTTGATACTGTTCAACTGGCCTTAAAAAAGAATTCGGGCAGATCTGAAACCTTAAATACCTCACCTAATAGAGAGTATCTGCTGAAAGGACTGGTCAGGTGTGCCTATTGCGGAATGCCAATGTGGGCTCAGACTTATAAAAGTGGAAACAGCTACTACCGGGAGCATAAAGCCTCAAGAAGTATACAGGAATGCCCCGGACATGGCGGCACCATAGCTTGCCATGTAATAGATAACCAGATAAAGGAACTTGTTTCCGCTATAGAGCTTGGTCCGGGCTGGCTTGAGGAAGTACTCTCTATCATAAGCCTTAAGGATGAAGTGGAAAGAGTTAAGAAAGAAAAAGAGCAGGTAACCGGCAAACTCCACCGTATGGCCAAAACCTATATAGACGGGCTTATTCCTGAGGAAGAATACTTAAGGCAGAAGAGACTTCTGGAACTCAGTCTGGAATCACTGGTAGTACCCGACTATGATGCCTCTGAACAGGCTGGGAAACTCATCCAGAATCTGCCTGTACTCTGGGGTAAAGCTAACCTTACTGAACAGAGAAAGATACTCCTGACCATGCTGGACGGGTGTATGTGGATGT
>NZ_JBAZDW010000087.1:0-4140 GCF_041654235.1 Dehalococcoides sp.
GACGCCATGTTCCCCTTCCCTGACAGCGTTGAACAGGCTGCCGCTGCCGGAGTGACCGCCATTATCCAGCCGGGCGGTTCTATCCGTGACCAGGAGTCTATTGATGCCGCCAACAAGCATAATATAGCTATGGTCTTTACCGGCACCCGCCACTTCCGCCATTAGAATGAACCGGAGGAGTTATGACTTTTAAACCGAAGTTTAATATACCCGGAAACCTGCTGGCAGGGGATACCACAGATATCTATTTTGCCCGGACAGTGGAAATACTGGCTAAAGAAAACCGGAACCCTGTAGCGGTGATGGAAGTATTCGCCACCCGGCCCGGCATTCTGTGCGGTCTGAGCGAGGCTGTAGAGCTTCTTCAGGCGATATTGTCAGCGGGTGAGGGAGAAATATGGGCGCTGGAAGACGGTGACCAGATTTCAGCCAAGGAAGTCGTGATGCGTATCAAAGCTCCTTACCTGAGCTTCGGCCTTTACGAGACTGTTTATTTAGGCATGCTGGCTTCGGGTACTGGCTGGGCAACCGCCGCCCGCGAATGTGCGGAGGCGGCAGGGGATATACCTGTTACCAGTTTTGGTGCCCGGCATATTCACCCGCTGGTAGCCGGCCGCATGGATTATGCCGCCATGGTGGGCGGCTGCAAAGGCTGTTCGTCCATTGAAGGGGCGCGCCTTTCGGGCATCAACCCTTCTGGTACTATTCCCCACGCCCTGATACTGGTTATGGGTGATACTTTAAAGGCCACTCTGGCCTTTGACAAATACATGCCGTCCCAGATACCCAGAGTAGCTCTGGTAGACACCTTTAAAGACGAGGTTGAGGAAAGCCTGCGGGTAGCCGAAGCCATGGGACAAAGGCTGGACAGCGTCAGGCTGGACACCCCCCTTGAGAGAGGGCGGGTTACGGCAGATTTAGTTAAAGAAGTGCGTGCCAATCTGGATATGGCCGGACACAGGCATGTCAAGATATTTGTTTCCGGCGGCCTTACCCCGGAACGCATACGCTACTTTGCGGAAAATAATGCCCCGGTAGACGGCTACGGAACAGGCAGTTATATAAGCGGTGCCCGCCCCATTGACTTCACCGCAGACCTGCACGAAATTGAGGGCAAACCGGTAGCCAAACGGGGGCGCATACCCGGTCTCGCCCAGAACCCCCGCCTTAAAAAAATGCGTTAGCTATATTTAAACTCTAGATTATAAAGCGGCCTTAACCAGCCGCTTTTTCTTTTACTTGCCAACCTGATACGTCTAAATAAAACTCCAAAAAGCAGTGGCCGCCCGTTATATTATTTGACAGAAAAAACCAACCGGGGTATTATTCAGTATATTCTGATTTTACTGATTTACTAGTGAGGCAAATATGGAAGAAAAGTGCTGTTGCGGGATAGATGCCATCTTAAGCATAGACGCCCGTGGTCAGCTGGTACTCCCAAAGGAAATCCGCACCAAACTGGATATCCAGCCGGGAGACAAACTGGCGGCCATTACCCAGCATTCAGGTGGAAAACCCTGTTGCCTGCTACTCATAAAAGCAGACGAGTTTTCGGAACTGGCCAAAGAAATAGTCAGCCCCATTTTAAAAAACATGACAGTTGCAGGAGGAGATTAACCCATGACAGACATCAAGAAACTGGTGCGTGATGAATACGGACAGATAGCCGAAAGAGCGGCTTCACCCGCCAGCGGTTGCAGTTGCTGCAGCAGCTCTAATATGGCGGCAGAATCCAGCCTTCAGGCAGGCTACAGCCCTGAAGAAATAAACTCCGTCCCCGAAGGTGCCAACCTGGGATTGGGCTGCGGTAACCCTCTGGCGCTAGCCGAAATAAAAGAAGGTGAAACTGTACTGGATTTAGGGTCAGGCGGCGGTTTTGACTGTTTTCTGGCCAGCCCGCGGGTGGGTGAAAAAGGCAAAGTAATAGGTGTAGACATGACCCCCCAAATGTTGTCTATAGCCAAACGCAACGCTTTTCAGGGCGGTTATACCAATGTGGAATTCATTCAGGGGGAGATTGAAAACCTGCCGCTTGAGGCAAACAGTATAGACCTTATTATCTCCAACTGCGTTATAAATCTGTCACCGGACAAGCCTGCAGTCTTCAAGGAAGCCATGCGGGTACTCAAGCCGGGAGGTCGGATAGTCATTTCGGATATTGTGCTGGAAGGAGACCTGCCAGACGAAGTCCGCAAATCTGCCGCCGCCTATGTGAGTTGCATTGCCGGAGCAGAACAGATGTATGATTATCTGGATATTATCAATGATGCCGGTTTTGTTGACATAACATTACTGTCCAAAGAAACCTACGGCTCAGACAGCTGTGGTGACGAGGGTTGCGGCTGTAGTTGCAGCTGTTCAGATGAATCCTGCCACAGCCACCAAGATGCCGAAACCAACGAACTAGACGGTTTAATCAGCAGTTTAAGGCTCAAGGCCTACAAACCGCTTTAACCCAACAGCCTGAATTCCACCCGAAGCACCCGGCGGGTATTTTCATCTACCTTGGCGGATTCGCCAATACGGTAACCCACCAGCCAGAGTATTTCCTTGCTGGATATAAGCAGGGGTACTCTGGCCCGCCAGTTTCGGGGAATCTTATTGTCTATCATAAATTCCTTCAGGCTCTTGGCGTCTTCCATACCCAGCGGCTGAAACTGGTCACCCTCGGCGCGGGTACGAACTATCAGGTCAGTCCCGGCTTTATCCATATCCAGATAGGCTACCAGACTGCTTTCACTTAAATCCAGACCTATCGGCGAAGGCAGTATTTCAGTTTTTACTACCCAGCCGTCCAGAAAAGTTTCCGTCCCCACTCCCAGCCTGTATTCCCCCTGACAAGGCGGGTATGGACAGAGTTCGTCAATCCCCCAGCCCAGCAAATAATGTTCATAATCTACCTGAAAAACCAGCTTATATGGCAGGTCTATCCGCCGCCCGGCAGGCTTATCCATGGTCTGGACAATGTTCTCTATGTGACGGGCTTCTATATCCTTCAACCCGCCCAGCAGTTCTTCCATCATCTGGCGTAAAAGGTTTCGCTTAAGTGCCGGATGAAGCCGCTGCATCTCTATTTTTTCAATCATAAGCACATCGTCCTGGCGGATTACCAATTCGGCTTTCATCTGGGATGTAACCTCATCCAGCAGAGCCATTTCCTCACCCGCAATAAAAGCAGTACGGAGTATAGTTTCCTCAAAGGCGGGGTTAATTGTCTTTAACAGAGGCAATACCTCAAGGCGTATTCGGTTTCGCAGAGGTTCTGTGCTCAGGTTCGTAATATCCTGTCTGGGCAAAAGCCCAGCTTCGCGGCAGTACACTTGAGTTTCTGCCCGGCCAAGACACAGTAAAGGGCGGATAACCCTTAGACAGCCTGCACCGGCTATGGTTCGGTTTAAAACCGGCCTGAGTCCTTGAAGTCCGCGGGTTCCGCTACCCCTAACAAGGTGGAGCATAACGGTTTCAATATTGTCGTCCAGGGTATGTCCTACCGCTACTGCTGCTGAACCGAATTCGGCCGCGGTTCGGCAGAGAAAAGCGTAACGCATTTCGCGGGCGGCTTCTTCCAGTGACAGGTGGTGTTCAGCCTGATAAGCCTTGACACTGACTTTCTGCTGGCAAAGGGGTAATCCCAAAGCACTTGCCAGTTCGGTTACATAGGCGGCATCACGGTCAGATTCTTCTGCCCGCAGACCGTGATTCAGATGTGCCAGCCGCAAACTGAAACCCATTTCCCTGCTTAGTTTATGCATTATGTAAAGCATACAAACGGAGTCAGGTCCGCCGGAAACTGCCAGCAATATTTCGTCGCCGGCTGAAACCAGTCCCTGTTTTTTTATATATTTACTTACCCGTTCTGTTAAAATCTCGGTATTGTCCAAGGGTATATTACCGCCTTTTAAAACTTATTCAACAAGATATTTTCAAATACAACGGCTGTCCTGGTGAAAGCCATTTTCATTAAAAAGTGCCAGATAAGCTTGGTTGCCCTTAAACTCTATCAGACTTAGACTGCCGATGTGAAGCCTGAAATTGCCCATTTTTTCCAAAGGCAAATCAAGCACCTTGCAAATAATGGAGAGTATCACGAAATAATGACAGACCACGGCCACATTCTGGTCAGGATGGTCTGCGGCTATT
>NZ_JBAZDW010000088.1:0-283 GCF_041654235.1 Dehalococcoides sp.
AACGATATTATGTTCGGTTAGTAATTTATCATGGCTATCAACTCCAGCTGCCCATAGCACCTGCCCTGATTTTAATAACACACATGAAAATGCTTTACACATTACTTTCCTCTAGTATTTTATAAGCTTCTTCAAGTTCTTGTTTCATCTTCTATTTCTATACTCCTATTGACTGTAATTGGTATATGGCTGTCATGCCGTCACCTCAACTAAGTCAAAATACAAGGCAATTCTTTTAGTATTAAGGCGTCTGCTGGCCAGATGCAGACGTCCCCCTGCTGAT
>NZ_JBAZDW010000088.1:293-4126 GCF_041654235.1 Dehalococcoides sp.
TGTTTTACATTCACTACTCACTCCCTCACAATTCCATGTATTCGCTACAGAGGGATTTTTCATCAGCAGAAACAGCGTGGGTGTCCTGCGCTTGTAGACAGACCGCATATCCAGTAATTTATAATCCCCTAGTCTATCTATTTCTTTGCCCGCAGAAACTAACCGTTCTACCCCAACACGCCTAACGAGTTCCCGTCTTTGGTCTATATCCTCTACAGATAGTATTTTTTCTAACGATAGCTCTTCTGTGGGAGTCATAACCTGCCATTCTTCCATTGGTATACCATTTAACGCATACCAACCCCATCCATCAGCATATTTGACTGCTTTCCCTGACGGATTATGCAGCCTCGCATCATCCCAATATATTTCGGTAGGCTTAAGAGAGTAGATAAAACAATCGTGGAATGGTAAGCAGAAGCCTATATTCGAAGTAAACCTTTTGAACAAATCCAATTTGTATTGGTCAAATACCACCCCAATAGATTCTGCATAATCATAAAGCCCAGCCCATGCAGTCCACCAAATTGTAACTAGCTGTGATTCTAGCTGTGATTCTAGCTGTGACCCTAGCTGTGATTCTAGCTGTGACCTTAGCTGTGACCATAGCTGTGACCATAGCTGTGATTCTAGCTGTGATTCTAGCTGTGATTCTAGCTGTGATTCTAGCTGTGACCTTAGCTGTGACCCTAGCTGTGATTCTAGCTGTGACCTTAGCTGTGACCATAGCTGTGACCTTAGCTGTGACCATAGCTGTGACCTTAGCTGTGATTCTAGCTGTGACCCTAGCTGTGACCATAGCTGTGACCTTAGCTGTGATTCTAGCTGTGATTCTAGCTGTGACCATAGCTGTGACCTTAGCTGTGACCTTAGCTGTGATTCTAGCTGTGACCCTAGCTGTGATTCTAGCTGTGAGTCTTTGAACATGGCTAAAGCAATATGGCATGACACCGGAGAGTCAAAGTGCAGTATTATTGGTTTACTCAGTCCCATATCGGCATACATATCCACAACAGCTTTGTCTGCCTCGGCTATGTTCGTTTCCCCACTAGCTATACTCACCCACTTTTGTATATAATGTGGGATTTGGGCTTCTTGCTCTTCTGTTATCCGTGTAATAACACTCGGCATATTAATCCCTGACTTCTCTAGCCATTTCAGCGTAATGGTCATATTCATTTACCTTGGCCGATTTCCATGCCAATTAGGGGAGTTTAATAGGTTTATGCTCCTCGTGAGTTACTGTAGTCTCTCCCTCAAATTCCCTGACGCCATCCTCCCGTTCCAATACCTGTACTGATACCCTGTGCGCATGTCCAGTAAGTTCCCCATCTGCTAAGATATTGCCACAATTCTTTTTGACCATTTGTTTATCTCCTTTTCTTTTTCCCATGATTAGTTCACCCCCGTTTTGATGATATAGGCAAAGGTTTCCCTGGTATCCTCTACGAGTTGAGGAATTATTTCATCGCTTATCTGACCGCCCTTAATCAGGCTGGTCAGCACCTTTTCGTTGACGTGCTCATCAATAATGGCTGGGGCGTATTTGCCCAGATACTCGCGCACTTTATCTGGTGAATACGTTATGCTCTGTCGGCGTTGTTTAATTGCATACCGGCCAGTTTCCACGTCCTGAAAGCTGCCTAAGGTATCTATGGACTGCCTAATTCTGATATCAAGGTCGGCAAGCTCCTGTTCCATAATGGGCAGACCAGCAGCCGTCCGAGTGCCTAATATACGAGCTTCCATATACCGGCGCTGATTTAGCATCTCCGCCAGTTCGGTATTGTTTGTCAGGTTGAAAGCGGACTCTGAATAATCTGGGTTAGCTTTTACTACCATTGGATATCCTCCTGAGCTTTTTAACTACCTGGGGTATGGGTGTATCTCCAAACATCTTTGTTAGCATCGGGAGATATTTATCGTGGCCTGATATACCAATATGCATTTGCATCTCCTGTTAGATTTATCTAAAGTTATTGACAATCCGGCGTTTGGGTTTGTGTTCTATCTTCTGCCACTTCCAGTTGAAGGCAAATCCCAGAGCAAACCCGGCGTATAAACAGAAGAATAAAAATCCGAATATTTCCATCTCAGCCTCCTTGTGTTAGTTAATTGTCAGGGGTATAATCCAAATTAAGGGTTTTTATTATTTCTCACCTCTCTTCCACCGGGGAATTGCAGTTCCCCGGTCTTTTTATCTCTAAACGCCTCTACGGCCCTGCATACCAGGCTAGTAAATAGTTCGCTCGGAAAAGGCTTGTTGCCGAAGGTCACTTCCCCCAGCACCAGCTCATCAGTGCTGCGGATAGCTCTCACTTTGCACCCACCGGTTCGGGCTTGCGGGCTAACTGCTCGTCTTGCCTCTTGGAACAATCACTGGCGTTGTCGCATTCCAGTACATAGACATCACCATGCCCGCCCAGATACACTGTGTGGTAGTTAACGTCATGCCCTTCGTGACCACACCAACGGCATTTCAAGGGCTTTATCTGACGGACACGCTTACCGCATGCAGAAAGGTTTGAGCAGGCTGTAATTTGTACTAAGCCTCGTCCTATGATGTACTCCCAATGCTGACTAACGTCTTTGCTGGTTATTCCACAATAGGGGCAGGTAAGTTCTTTCATTTGAATATCTCCAAAAATCTAGTCAATGGGGTCTTGCGCACAGGTATATCAGTAGGCGTATAATTAGTTTTGCCGTAGATTTCTGCGTCTACTAAGGGCTTGAGGTCAGGGTAGGCAACAACAATGCCTTGGTAACACTTAATGCCGGGCTTGCGTAATCCCCGTTTAATGCGGGAGAAATATGAGTCAGATATGCCGAGTTTTGCAGATAATTCTTTGTCGGATAATCCATCTGTTTTCTGAGAAGCTATTAAATTGTCTATTAGTAGTTTGTATGTATTCACGCTATAAGAATAGCATACCGCAAATACTTTGTCAACAGGCAATTATATGAAAATAGCAAGTTG
The DNA here is from genome assembly GCF_041654235.1 of Dehalococcoides sp. NCBI lineage: Bacteria > Bacillati > Chloroflexota > Dehalococcoidia > Dehalococcoidales > Dehalococcoidaceae > Dehalococcoides > Dehalococcoides sp. The sequence continues at coordinate 3,271 of NZ_JBAZDW010000088.1, forward strand.
CCAGCAGGCAAATAGCAATGCGATAATTAGCAATAAATAGATATCCACCTGAAAGGGAGTAATAAAATGAGTATTGGTGAGAAAATAAGGGGGATAAGGCAGAAAAAAGGGCTTACACAGGAAGCCTTAGGGTTGCTTTGCGGGTTGAGGGGAACTTATATTAATCATATAGAGAAAGGTCGGTACAAAAACCTCACCGTACAGACTGCCCAGAAGATAGCATTAGCTCTTGAGGTTAGCCCTGAAGAATTAATGGAAACCGAAATTAGCGACAAGGCAGGCTTGCCTGACCAATCAGTAACCGATATGCTGAAGTCATTTACTGCCGATTTTGCAGGCAAGTTACAGAAGCTGGAGATAGCGACTTACTCCCTGCATTTGAAGTTGCAAAAGAAGAAGGGTTAGTAGTGTGGTTGATGCACGGTCCTAGACATTCTCGTGCAGATGGAACTTGTACATATGCACAAGAACTTTGGCAATCCGCTGATGAAAGAATCGAAATCGACCTAGCATTTATGCAATCAGTTCAGAAGATGCGTATATTAAATTCGCGTCCTAATGGGAATCACTAACTATTTACCCGAAGTAAACGAAGTCAGCGGAATATCCGCCCGCGTTGAATTCAAATAGTTCACCGGTCTGGGGCTCAAAGAACTTAGGGCCATGCTCAGTCAAGATAACATTCCACGCATGATAACCCCCCGGGCTTTCACCTCTGGCCATTCCGCAGCTGTTTAGCCGGTACTTTTCTGATATGTGTGCAATTACGGCTATAGAAAAATTATCACAATCAAAGCGGTCTGGTTGGTACTGGGGAAGATTAGCCGATGCCTCTTTCAGTATAGACAGCCAGTCT
>NZ_JBAZDW010000089.1:0-3752 GCF_041654235.1 Dehalococcoides sp.
GATGAAGCTGGGTGATGAAATTGCCGAGGTTATAGATGTGCCCGGTTCTTATACCCTTGAGCCTACCTGCGAAGCGGAAACCGTGGCCAGACGGATGCTGGACGAAGTGGCGGCTGACAAAGAGGGCGAAGTAATAATTCTGAACGTAGTAGATGCCACTAATCTGGAAAGAAACCTGTATCTTACCCAGCAGCTTCTGGAAAGGGGTTTGCCTACTGTTATCGCTATGAATATGTGGGATGAGACCCGCCACAAGGGCATAAAAATAGAGCTGGATAGGCTTTCGGAAATACTGGGCGTGCCCATAGCTCCAACCTCGGCTACCAGCGGCGAGGGTATAAAACAGTTGGTGGTACAGTTGCTTTCACCCCAAATTCCTTCTCTGGCCGTACAGGGGCAGGATGAACGCTGGCAACGTATCGGCGGTATTATTCACCAAGTACAGCAAATAACCCACAGACACCACACCCTTGGGGAAAGGCTGGCGGATGCCAGTGTGAGCCCTGTTTTGGGTGTGTTTATGGCTATGCTGATTATGGCGGCAGTTTTTCTGGTGGTGCGTTTTGTGGGCGAGGGGCTGATAAGTTATGTATTTGACCCCATTTTCGATAACCTGTGGGCACCGGTAGTGCATTCTCTTTCCGATGCTTTAGGCGGCAGCGGTTTTCTGCACGGACTGCTGGTGGGTAATGTGTCCGGCGGGGAAATAAACTTCAAAGAGTCTCTGGGACTCCTTACCAGCGGTTTGTATGTGCCGTTTGCCATGGTTTTGCCGTACATAGTAGCCTTTTATCTGGTTTTGGGCATACTGGAAGATACCGGCTATCTGCCCCGTCTGGCGGTGCTGCTGGACAATGTGATGCACCATTTGGGCCTTCATGGATTTGCCTTTATACCCACTTTGCTGGGTTTGGGCTGTAACGTGCCGGCTATTATGGCTACCCGCAGCCTGGAAAGCCGTCGTGAGCGTTTTATTGCGGCTACTCTGGTCTCAGTGGCGGTGCCCTGCGTTTCTCTGCAGGCCATGATAATTGGCATGCTGGGGGGATTCGGGATAGGGTATGTTTTTCTGGTTTTCGGTACCCTGTTTGCAGTCTGGCTGGGGCTGGGTATGATTCTGAACAAGATTACCCCCGGTTTCAGTCCCGAACTCCTTTTGGAAGTGCCTCCCTATCGCCTGCCCCCTGTCAATCTGGTATTTAAAAAGCTGGCCTTCAGGATTAAAAGTTTTCTGAAAGAGGCTTTGCCTATCATACTGGGGGTAGTGGCAGTTATAAATATACTAAATTTCACTAAAGTATTTGATGTTATCGCCAAAGCGGCCGAGCCGGTGGTGACCGGCATTCTGGGTTTGCCGGCTGAAGCGGCTGTGCCTCTGGTGGTGGGTTTTTTGCGTAAGGATGCGGCTATGGCGCTGATGGGTCCTCTGGATATGGGGCCTGAACAACTGGTGGTTGCCAGTTTGGTGCTGGCCATGCTGTTTCCCTGCATTGCTTCGCTGGTAATACTTTTCCGCGAACTGGGAAAGAGAGATGCCTTGAAATCAGTACTGGTCATGCTGATTGCGGCTTTCGGGGTGGGCGGGTTGATGAATCTTATTCTCTGAAAAAGGGTTTGATTTTTCTGCCAGAGCTATTTGGATTATAATAAGTAGATTATGACTCAGCCAGATTTGCCCAAGAGACAGATAAGTCAGGAAGCCGTATTGGTGGTTACGACCTTAAGTGCCTTCCTGACTCCTTTTATTTCATCATCTATAAATATCGCTTTGCCCTCCATGGGCGAAGAATTCGGTATTGATGCCGTCCACCTTAGCTGGATAGCCACCGCCTTTATTCTGGCGGCAGTGGTCTGTCTGGTGCCTTTCGGAAGGCTGGCGGATATCTACGGGCGCAAACGTATATTGACTATCGGCATCATTATTTATACTCTGGCTTCAATTTCCTCTGCACTTTCTCCCAATGAAGGCTGGCTGATATTCAGCCGGATTATTCAGGGTGTGGGCGGTGCCGGTATATTCGGTACTTCTGCTCCCATTCTCATTTCGGCTTTTCCTCCCGGTATGCGGGGACGGGTGCTGGGGATAAATGTAGCGGCAGTATATATAGGTTTGTCTGCCGGGCCTTTTCTGGGGGGCTTTCTTACCCAAAACTTTGGCTGGAGGAGTATTTTCTGGTCAAATGTGCCTTTGGGTTTGATGGTTATCGGGTTTATTTTCTGGAAGATGCGCGGCTGGGATATGGCCGAATCCAAGGGTGAAAAATTTGATTATCTGGGTTCACTGGTATATGGGCTTGGGGTGGTGGCGGCTATGGCCGGCACTACCATTTTGCCTGACCCGACTGCAGTCTGGTATATACTGGCAGGCCTTATAGCTTTCAGCGTGTTTATTTGGCGGGAACTGAATTTCACCAGCCCTATTTTTGATGTACGCCTGTTTAAGCGTAACCGTCCGTTTATCTTGTCCAATCTGGCGGCTCTTATAAATTACAGTGCTACTTTCGGGGTGGGCTTTTTGATGAGCCTGTATTTGCAGTATATAAAAGGTTTCAGTCCCCAATCTGCCGGGCTGGTACTGGTGGCTATGCCCATTGTTCAGGCCTGTCTGTCGCCTTTTGCCGGCAGGCTTTCAGACCGCATTCAACCGCGTTTTGTGGCTACTGCCGGTATGGGCTTAACTACTATCGGGCTGGCCCTCTTGTCAACCCTGAGCACGGACACTCCGCTGGTATTTATAATAACTGCATTGATATTACTGGGGTTGGGCTTTGCCCTGTTTTCTTCTCCAAATACCAATGCGGTTATGAGTTCGGTTGAGAGAAAACACTACGGGGTGGCCTCAGGAACGCTTTCCACCATGCGTCTTTCCGGCCAGATGATAAGCTTGGCGGTGGTTATGTTCCTGTTTTCCCTGATACTGGGGCCGGTTCAGATTGGTCCGGAGAATTATGAAGGTTTTCTGACCAGCATGCGTACCGCTATGATACTTTTTACTACGCTGTGTTTTCTGGGTATCTTTGCGTCCCTGTCCAGAGGAAATACCCGCAAGGCCTGAGCTGGCTATTAGGTCTATTTCACTTGATAAAGAAGGTGGCTGCCCGCTTTACTGTTTGCCGGTAATCATCTGGTTTATACGGCTATAAGGGCAGGCTACCACCCCCAAATCATTTTATGAGTTCCTTTGCCCAAGCGGCGGCACGTTCAAGTTCGCCTTCTTTTAGAGGGCCTTTTTCAGTCTCTACGAAGAACCAGGTCGGCGGGGCTAAAAGCTGTCCGCCTTTTTGGGTCAGCGATGCGGCTATGCGGTCAGCGGCAAAGCCGAATATTTTGACTATCGGGTTGGAAAATCTGGTATCAAATGATGCTACCTTAATACCTTTCAAGGTGGGAAGATTTTTAATCAATTCCTGCAAGGGTTTGGTAGGACGGCCGCCCTGAGTCGGCGAGCCGAATATGACCAGGTCAAAGGTAAGCAGTTTTGACGGACTGATTTCGGTTGCTCTGCATACCTCAGCACCACTGCCGATAGCACTGGCTACTGACCGGGCAATTTGCTCGGTGTTGCCGTAAAATGAATCATATATAACCAAAGATTTCATGATGTATCCTTGTCTTGTACCCGGTTTATTTTCGTTTCTTTATCTGGTAGCGGATAAGGGTTTTTAGTACTTTGGCATCCGGTTTGGATTGATATTCTTCCTCATGCGGGCCGGATATCTCATAACCGTTTGCGGCGATAAACTTGTGCAGGC
>NZ_JBAZDW010000090.1:0-3741 GCF_041654235.1 Dehalococcoides sp.
TTTCCGGAGTGAATCGAAAGATTCAAGGCGGAAAGGTTTTTCAAGCGAGAAACCGAAAGAACCTTAACAACTGAATACAGTATGTAGGCCAAATCTAACAGCAATAAAATGCTGGAAGAAAAAAAAACAGATGTACAAAAAAAGACGAAAGTCAAAGCAAAAAACCGAGTGAAGTAAGAAACACAAGAGAGCAGAAGAAAGATCTGCTCCTTACATCACGTGAAAAGCTACTAAGAGCTTACGGGGGATGCCTTGGCGCTGAGTGCCGATGAAGGACGTGGGACACTGCGAAAAGCCTGGGGGAGCTGTGAACAAGCGCCGATCCCGGGATATCCGAATGGGGAAACCCAACAGAGAGGACCTCTGTTATTCTTATATGAAAAAGATAGTATAAGAAAGGGAACCCGGGGAACTGAAACATCTAAGTACCCGGAGGAAAAGAGAACATTCCCAAAGTAGTGGCGAGCGAAATGGGAGAAGCCCAAACCGAGGAGGGGAGACCCTTCGAGGGGTTGTAGGATCAGGACAAAAAGTGAAAAAAGGCTTAATATAGCGGAAAGACTTGGGAAAGTCTGCCAAAGAGGGTGAGAGCCCCGTACGCGAAATAGAGAGCACACAGACCTGACACCTGAGTAATACCGTGCACGCTAATACGGTATGAAGCTGGGGAGTCCACTTCCCAAGGCTAAACACACACAGCGACCGATAGAGGACAAGTACCGTGAGGGAAAGGTGAAAAGTACCCCGATGAGGGGAGTGAAAAAGAACCTGAAACCGTAAGCTTACAAGCAGTCGAAGGGCTATGGTCGAAAGACAAGGCCTGACGGCGTGCCTCTTGGAGAATGAGCCTGCGAGTTAATAGTTGTGGCGAGGTTAAGGGAGAGAAACCCGGAGCCGAAGCGAAAGCGAGTCTGAATAGGGCGCGATAGTCGCAACGATTAGACACGAAACTGGATGAGCTAACCATGGGCAGGATGAAGCGAGATTAAGCCCTCGTGGAAGACCGAACCTTTCAACGCTGCAAAGTTGAGGGATGACCTGTGGTTAGGGGTGATATGCCAAACGAATTCAGAGATAGCTTGTTCTCCCCGAAATAGTTTTAGGACTAGCGTAGGGAATTAATCTATGGAGGTAGAGCACTGACTGGGCAAGGGGGTCAACGACTTACCGAACCCAAACAAACTCCGAATGCCATAGATGGAATCCCTATAGTCGGACTGCGGGTGATGAGATTCGTAGTCGAAAGGGAAACAGCCCAGATCATCGGCTAAGGTCCCCAAATCTATGCTAAGTGGGAAACGATGTGGAGTTACAAAGACAACCAGGAGGTTCGCTCAGAAGCAGCAACCCTTTAAAGAGTGCGTAATAGCTCACTGGTCAAGTGATTCTGCGCGGAAAACGTAACGGGGCTAAGCATAGTACCGAAGCCATGGGATTCGCGAAAGCGGATCGGTAGGGGAGCGTTCTGTATGCAGAGAAGGGATACCGTAAGGAGTCCTGGAGCGTACAGAAGTGAGAATGCAGGCATAAGTAGCGTAAAACATGTGAGAACCATGTTCGTCAAAAATCTGAGGTTTCCGACGTCAAGTCAATCTGCGTCGGGTTAGTCGGGGCCTAAGGCGAGGCTGAGAAGCGTAGTCGATGGACAGCTGGTTAATATTCCAGCACCGATGATATGGAGTGATGGGGAGACACAATAAGGAAGTCCAGCCTATTAGTGGATTTAGGTGGATGAACGTCAGGCGAAGAGAGCTGGAGTAAAAAGCCCAGCTTGAGCTGAGGGAAGTCAGGAGGCGCAAGCCGGAACTGAGACAGACCTTGTTGTCAAGAAAAGCCTCTAAACGATGAAATATCATTGCCCGTACCGCAAACCGACACTGGTGGATGAGTAGAGAATACTAAGACGAACGGGAGAACTATCGTTAAGGAACTAGGCAAAATAGCCCCGTAACTTAGGGAGAAGGGGTGCTCAGGAATCTGATAAATAGGGAACCTGAGTCGCAGTGAAAGGGCTCTAGTGACTGGTTAGCAAAACCACAGGTCTCTGCGAAGTCGCAAGACGAAGTATAGGGGCTGACGCCTGCCCAGTGCCGGAAGGTTAAGTGGAGAGGTTAGTGTTGAAAGACACGAAGCTTTGAAATGAAGCCCCGGTGAACGGCGGCCGTAACTATAACGGTCCTAAGGTAGCGAAATTCCTTGTCGGGTAAGTTCCGACCCGCACGAACGGCGTAACAACTAGAGCACTGTCTCAACGATAGACCCGGTGAAATTGAAATGGCTGTGAAGATGCGGCCTACCCGCAGCAGGACAAAAAGACCCCGTGGAGCTTTACTGTAGCCTGGCATTGAGTTTAGGTATTATTTGTGTAGGATAGGTGGGAGACGATGAAACTAGGGCGCCAGCCTTGGTGGAGTCAATGGTGAAATACCACCCTGATGATATTTGGACTCTAACCCTACGCCGTGAATCGGGTAGGGGACCGTGTCAGGTGGGCAGTTTGACTGGGGCGGTCGCCTCCAAAAAGGTAACGGAGGCGCCCAAAGGTTCCCTCAGACAGAATGGAAACCTGTCGGAGAGTGTAAAGGCAGAAGGGAGCTTAACTGCAAGACCAACGCGTCGAGCAGGTACGAAAGTAGGGCTTAGTGATCCCACGATACAGAGTGGAATGGTCGTGGCTTACCGGATAAAAGCTACCCCGGGGATAACAGGCTGGTGAAGTCCAAGAGTTCACATCGACGACTTCGCTCGGCACCTCGATGTCGGCTCATCGCATCCTGGGGCTGTACAAGGTCCCAAGGGTCCGGCTGTTCGCCGGTTAAAGCGGTACGCGAGCTGGGTTCAGACCGTCGTGAGACAGGTCGGTCTCTATCCGCTGTGGGCGAAAGAGAATTGAGAAGGGCTGCCCCTAGTACGAGAGGACCGGGGTGGACAAACCTCTGGTGTGTCAGTTGTAATGCCAATTGCATAGCTGAGTAGCCACGTTTGGCAGAGATAACCGCTGAAAGCATCTAAGTGGGAAACTCGCTTCAAGATAAGTTCTCTTATCAGCAATGAATAAGATCGCACGGAGACTACGTGCTAGATAGGCTGGAGGTGAAAGTTCAGTGATGAATTGAGCAAACCAGTACTAATGATCGAAGGCTTTATACGTGATGTAAGGAACAGGTCGGTTTTCTGCGAAAGCGTGAAAACAAAAGGACTACATACTGTAAGATTCAGTTAGAGAGAAAAAGAAAGACATGTTGGTGACCAGAGGGACGCGGGTATACCCGGAAACATCTCGAACCCGGAAGTCAAGCGCGTCAACGCCGATGGTACTTGGAGGGCGACCTCCTGGGAGAGTAGGTCATTGCCAACATGTCTTTTTTTGTTTTAACAATATGATATTGTGAATATTCCCACTAGTAACGATAATATTTTTTTTAGAAAAGCTTCATCGACAATAATGATATACTATTTTTGAATTGATGGTACTATATATTTAAACCGGAGAGAAATCAATGCTCAGTCATCGACATGACTTAATGTATGGCGATATTAAATTATTCAGTGGGACAAGCTGTGAACCGCTATCACAAAAAATTGCGGATTATTTGGGAGTACCCCTTTGCGGCCGAGAAATTATTCAATTTCCTAATGAAAACTTATTCGTTCAGCTTAAGAGCAGCGTACGCGGTCAGGATTGCTATGTTATTCAGACGACATCCAGACCGGTCCATACAAATTTAATGGAATTGCTTA
>NZ_JBAZDW010000091.1:0-3620 GCF_041654235.1 Dehalococcoides sp.
TATGACGATACAATCCTGGTGACCCTGGTTTCGTCCCAGCAGATTAGCCGTTGCCGTGACTTTCCGATCCGCTCCTTGGCAAAACCCAGCTTCTTGGTCAGTCTGCCAACTTTTTCTGCGCTGAGTTGCTCCACTTCATCGTCAGTGTCATTGGCTCTCTTGGCCACGTTATCTGAGGTGAGTTCTTTACCTTCCTCGTGTAGCTCTATCAAAGCCGCCAGCACTCGGCCCGGGGCGCTCTCCCTCCTTCTCAGGAAAAGACTATCCTGGAGACGATGGACAAATCCGGATATTGCCTCAACCATAGACCGGTCGCCGTTAAGCATCGCTTTGAGAGGTATCAATATCTCCTGTAATCGTGGCTGAAGATTCGGTTCCAGGAGGTCGTTGCCAAAGGTTTTCCCCTTGAGCTTGGTAAGATTAGCCAACCGAAAGGTCAGCAGCTTCGCTCTCAGGTCGTCTATCTCTTTGTCGAAAGCGGGTGGGAGCACTCTCGGAATGTCATCGCGGCTTAGAGGCATCATCTCCGAGGTCAGGCACCGGCTCTCCAAGGCCTCATCCTGGAAAGGGAAACGAGTAGCGATGAGTTTCGGGCCAAATACCTGGTAACTCCGCGGGAACCACTTGCCGTTTTCCTTGTCCGCCCGTAGAACGGGCATACCCGGTCTGTAACCATTGTTCAGGAGCTTGACCATTTCTACCCAGGACGAGGAGTCCTTGAAGTCGGCTTCATCCAGGACCAGCGTTCCCCGGAACTGTTCTAAGATGCGAAAGATCGGCGCCGGAGTGGTTGCTCCCGAAGCAAATGTCGGCCTGAAGCAGACACTGCCTACCACCTGCAGAAACCTTGTTTTCCCGGTGCCCCAATCGCCGATAACCCGCAAATACGGGATGGAAGGAGCGAATTCATAGACCCAGGTGAGAAGCACGTAGAGCGAGGATATGTCCTCGAAGTCCGCGGGAATTTCTAAGTACCGGTGAATAAAGTCTCGGATTTCGTTGAAAAGTCTTGCCTGTGAATCGTAAGGAGTGGCTGTCGTGGCGAAATGAACTACCTCGGTTACTAGGGGATCGTCGGTAGGCAGGTAAATAGCCTTGGTTGTTTCGTACCGGAAGACCTTGCGCACCGATCCGTTGACCACAATAATAAAGGCACGCTCATCTTCTTTGCTTACGACCATCTCACCTATCGTGCCGTCATGTAAGACAAAACCCGGTACAAAGCGCTCACGGCTTTCAGTGTTTTCAGTCTTGAAATCAGTCGCCAGCTTACGCGCTTCTTCCAGTGTATGGCTAAGCAGATAATCATCGATACCAACCTTCTGGTTGCCATCCTGGGGAAGATAGACGACCAAGATGCCGGCACCCTTGCGTGCAAGATGCTCTCCCAGGTGTTCCAGCGCTTTGCGCACCAGGTCCTTGGAAACGACATCCCAATCAGATAGAAGGGTAATACCACCGAACTCATTCTTGCCCTTAAAGCCCCAGACGCCGGTGAGTGAGATTACACAGGCGCCATGCGAAGCCAGGGCATCGGCCTTCTTGGAACCTTCCGTTATCCACAACGGAGTTTTAGGATCTCCGAGCATCTGTTTGCAGCGGGGCGGGCAATCCAGGTGATTCGAAGAGCCGATAGGAGATTCATATTTCACCTGCCGCTGTCGTGAGTCAGACCGGGGATTATCCGGACGGTACTGGTAACCGACCGGTCCACCGTCTACTCCCCAAAGCGGGATGAGAATCCCTGGCGACCGCCGCTGTGAAGATAAGAAACCATGTTTCTCCAGGTCGCTCTTATTAAGAATGCTGCGATAGCCCCGCTCTTTGATAACCTCGTTGCTGATACCGCTTCCTTCATGCAGATGACGAAGATGCTCCGCCGTGAGCTCCTGGACGGCTTCTGGAGACATGGGTACGGCGGTATTTTCATTCTGCATTCTCTTCCCTCGGTGAAACTGGATTCATTAGTGTTCCGCGTAGCGGTCGATGGACTGGCAAAACAGGGATAAGATTTCAACGGTGAACTTAGCCGGAGGTATAGGTGGCTCGAAGTCTGGAAGCCCTACAATGAGGGTAGTGTTCTTCTCAAACCATGTGGCTATCTGAGAATTCTGGATGTCGAAGTGCCATATCTTGCTCTTGATCCTGGTCCAGAGATCGAGACGCTGGCGCTCTTTATCCTGAATGATTCCTGCCTCAGTGTTACCAGTCACTTCCTCGGGAAAGAGGTCGTCAGGGGCTTCGCTGTCTGGTGGGGGAAGTAATAGGGCCTGCCCTGGCGGTATTTGAGCATATCTCTGGATTTCAGCCAGTGAATAAGGAGCGGTCAGGCTCAGGATTCTGACTGTCTTTTTCTTGCCTTCCGGTTGTACTTCCTGCTCAATCAGCCTTAGAGATAGCGGAAGCATAGACAGTCTCCCGCAGGTGCCGCGGATGAGCTCAAGACTGGAATTGACATTCACTATAGAGTAGAAGGAGCTGGTGTCGAGCTGATAAACACCAAAGCTTGGACAGTCTGGCAGAAGGAACTGTAGATTCATCACCCGGCGACATTGAGCGTTCTGATAGAAATTGCACTTTGCCGCGTTGCAGGTGATTTCCTTCATCTCGGTCTCAATAGACTCTTTACCGGCAATCTCACCGGTGCGAGCATCGGTCTTCGCTACCGCCGTTTCACCATCACCGCGGCAAACAAGTCCTCTTGTTGCTGAGTAGCATCTCAAATACTGGCTCGCCCATTGGGTCTGGTCATTGGTAGGGAACATGATTCTCAGTTCCTGCGGCTTTTCTCCAAAAGCCTTCCTTACCTCAGGTGGGCAAACGAAATAATCCGTCGGGCAGGGGTAAGGGGTCCCACTAGCACTCTCCTTCTTGATTCCCAGCCTTATCTTTCCCAAGCGGGGAAGCCTTACAACCTCGGTTACACCTTTGATTGGCATTGTTCTCCTCCTTCGTACTATTTGAATCCCTTGAAGTTGCTAAATTTTTCCGAGTTAGATCTTTCAAGTAGGCTTGAGCGATGATCCTTGCCAGAATCCTCAGGCTATTATCAAAATCACTAATCGTTGGCTCGGACATTACCACCGTTCTCCTCAATGATGAACAAGTCGTCGAAAGTATATTCAGGTAGATAGTCCAGAATGAGCCGCCTTAAGACCGGTGATGGCTCTCTTCTTCCGTTTATGATGTGTGATAGGTGACTACGGGAAAATCCCAGCTTCTCCGCAAGATCTCGCTGTGAGAGGTTTTTTCTCGACATGGCAACTTCAAGAGCAAGCCGGTTCAACTTCACCTTAACCATTGAGATACCTCAGAACTCATATTGCTTCCTGTAGTATATCATTAGGCTATTCATGGACTGTCAATAGGTTTATGTCACTGTAGATAGCAATTTGGTGTCATTAGTGTTTGACTTGGTATACAAAAAGTGCTATTATTTTTCAAAAGGAGGTGAGGCATAATGACGGAGAACTTCGGTGAATATCTTCGAAACCTGAGGATTGAAAAGCGGCTGTCACTCAGGGAAGTTGAACAACAGTCCGGGGTCTCAAACTCGTATCTGGGACTCATAGAGCGCGGGCAACGCCCCATACCGGGAGCTGATATTCTTAAGAAGCTCG
>NZ_JBAZDW010000094.1:0-3506 GCF_041654235.1 Dehalococcoides sp.
GGGCTATGATGAGGGCGGCCAGCTGACGGAAGCTGTTCGCCGCAAGTCATATTGCCTGATACTGCTGGACGAAATAGAAAAAGCTCATCCTGACGTTTTTAATATTCTCCTTCAGATATTTGATGACGGCCACCTGACAGATGCCAAGGGCAGGCGGGTGGACTTCAGGAATACCATTATCATCATGACCTCAAACATTGGGGCTGAACTTATCCGCAAGGGTAGCGGGACTATCGGATTTGCCACCCAGACAGACGAATCAAAGGCCCAGCAGACCAATTTTGAGCACATGAAAGACAAGCTGCTGGGTGAGCTTAAAAAGAGTTTCCGTCCGGAGTTTTTAAACCGTATTGACAGTGTGGTGGTCTTCCACTCGCTAAATAAAGAGCAGATTCGCAGTATTGTTGACCTGATGCTCAAGAGTGTGGTCAAGCAGATGGCTGAAAAGGGCATCGGGCTTGAGGTGACCGAATCTGCCAAGGACTTGCTGGGCAAGAAGGGTTATGATGAGGTTTATGGTGCCAGGCCTCTGCGCCGCACTATCCAGACCATGATAGAAGACCGCTTGTCTGAAGACTTGCTGAGGGCTAAATTTAAAGCCGGGGATAAAGTAATAGTGGATACTGCCGAAGACGAAATAATTGTCCGGCTGGCCGAACCGGCTGAGCTTAGTCAGGCTACTCCTTAAGGGCGGGTACCGGTAACGGATTAGTTTAAGGGGAGTTTTAAAACTCCCCTTTTTGTTTAGGGTAAAATAAAAATGATTAGCTGGGTAAGCCTGTCCTGCCGGGTAAGTAGCAAACGCTGGTTTGTCCGTTAAGCGAAGAGCTAAAAAACAAACTCCGAAATAGTTTACTCCTTATGGGGTGGGCATAGGGGTTACTGTCAGCCTTAGCCTGACGCATGGTCTTATGCTGCCTGCCAGCCTTTGAAAGCGGTCCGCTCATTACCTTTTGCGGGGGGGTGCTGGCAGTAATGCATTATTACAAAGTGTATATTCGCCGGAATATCTGAGGTAAATTAAGGGGCAGGTACGCCCTTGCTTTAGCGGATTAAATTGTGTAAAGTCTTCTGTATATGGATAAAAGCCGTAATGTTTATATCTGTTCCAACTGCGGACATGAGAGCCTGAAGTGGCTGGGGCGTTGCCCCGGCTGTCAGGAATGGAATACTCTTGAAGAAACAACAATTGCTGCACCTCTCGGGCGTAAAAATGCACCTGCCCGGGTTATCAGCCCGGCAGCCGAACTTTCCAGTCTGAATGCATCAGATACTACCCGCCGGAGTCTATCTATTTCAGAGTTCAACCGGGTTTTGGGCGGTGGAATAGTGCCGGGTTCACTGATGCTTTTAGGTGGTGAACCGGGTATCGGCAAATCCACGCTCCTTCTTCAGGTGGCTGCCTCGGTAGCCCAGAGCGGCGGCAAAGTGGTATATGTTTCCGGGGAAGAGAACCCCGCCCAGATAAAAATGCGCGCTCAGCGTCTGGGTATCAGCGGCGAGGGGCTTTTCCTTATGGCTGAGACAGACCTTAATGCCATTCTAGCCCAGCTTTCAGTCCTCTGCCCGTCATTGGTTGTTATAGACTCCATCCAGACTGTATTCCTGCCTGAGCTTGAGGCCGCACCCGGTGCTATAAATCAGGTGCGTGAATCAGCCCTCCGCCTGATGCAGTGGGCCAAGAGCAGCGGTGCCAGCGTATTTATTACCGCCCATGTTACCAAAGAGGGCAACATCGCCGGGCCGCGCATACTGGAACATATAGTAGATGTGGTCATGTACTTTGAGGGCGAGTCCCAGAGTGCTTACCGTTTGATACGTTCGGTTAAAAACCGTTTCGGTTCTACCAACGAAGTAGGCATATTTGAAATGAAAAGTGAAGGATTGGTGGAAGTAGCCAATCCCTCGCAGATATTTTTATCTAACCGTCAGGCAAACACGGTTGGTTCAGCTGTAACAGCAGTGCTGGAGGGTAGCCGCCCTTTACTGGTAGAGGTGCAGGCACTCACCAATACCACCAGTTTCGGCCAGCCGCGCCGCACGGCCAACGGGGTAGATTTTAACCGTACTATTATGATAGCCGCTGTTCTTTCCAAACGCCTTTCCATGCGGCTGGGTACCCAGGACATAATAGTAAATGCCACCGGCGGTATTCGTCTGGACGAGCCGGCCGCAGATTTGGCTATTGCTTTGGCCATTGCCTCCAGTTACCGTGATATAGGGGTCTGCCCGGAAACCATAGCACTGGGTGAGATTGGCCTTTCAGGGGAACTGAGGACAATCCCTCATTTGGAAAGACGTCTTTCCGAGGCCAGCCGTTTGGGTTTTACGAGGGCTTTGGTACCTGCCGGTGCTAATTGCCAGAATATAAATATACATGGTATCCAGATTATTGCGGTTTCAACTGTCAAAGAGGCTATTAAACTGGCGCTTACCGGGGTAAAAACGGAGACCGAAGATGTTTTTGAATGAAAAAGTAGGGGCAGTTATTGTAGCTGCCGGTCAGAGCCGCCGAATGGAGGGGCAGGACAAGATTTTTTCCCTTCTGGCGGGTAAACCTGTTTTGGCTCACACGCTTTCGGTTTTTCAAGAATCCCCGCAGGTAGATGATATTGCTCTGGTTATGGCAGAACACAATATTGAAAAAGCCAAAGAGCTGGTTAAGGAATATAATTTCAGCAAGGTTATAGCCATTTGCTTCGGCGGGACACTCCGCCAGGACTCTGTCCGCTCAGGGCTGTCAGCCCTGTGTGACTGCGGCTGGATACTCATTCATGACGGGGCGCGCCCCCTGCTTGAGCCTGACTCTATACCCGAAGGGTTGGAAGCGGCTAAACTCTGCGGTTCGGCCATCGCGGCAGTGCCGCTCAAAGATACCATTAAAGAAATATCCCCGGAAGGGCTGGTGGAAAAAACCCTGCCCAGAGAGAGGCTGATATCCGTCCAGACACCTCAGGTGTTTCGGGCAGATATTATCCAAAAAGCCTACCAGCGGGTGGGTATAATCGCCACTGACGATGCCCAACTGGTAGAAAAACTGAAGCTCCCAGTCAGGATATTCTCCGGCGCATGTGCTAATATAAAGATAACCACACCTGAAGACCTTCTTATGGCAGAAATACTGCTGAAGAAAGGACGGTGAGCATAATGCGTATTGGAAACGGTTATGATGTCCATCGTCTGGCACCGGGGCAGAAACTGGTGCTGGGCGGGGTGGAAATCCCCTTTGAATGCGGGCTTATCGGCTGGAGTGATGCAGACGTGCTTACCCATGCCATTATGGATTCGCTTCTGGGAGCGGCGGCATTGGGGGATATAGGACTCTACTTCCCGCCGGGAGACCCAAAGTACAAAGGCATATCTTCACTCAGACTTCTTGAACAGGTGACAGACTTGCTGGCTAAAAAAGGTTTTGGCATAATAAATGTAGATTCAGTTATAGTAGCGGAGGAACCAAAGCTACGCGGCCATATAGATACCATGCGCAAACACCTTGCCAAGGCCAT
>NZ_JBAZDW010000095.1:0-3482 GCF_041654235.1 Dehalococcoides sp.
GATAACTCGCTCTTGGTCTGCAAGGATCTGGGGCTTAGCGAAAGCGTTAAGTTATCCACCTGGGGAGTACGCCGGCAACGGTGAAACTCAAAGGAATTGACGGGGGCCCGCACAAGCGGAGGAACATGTGGTTTAATTCGATGATACGCGAGGAACCTTACCCAGGCTCGAACGCCGAACGAATACAGGGGAAACTTTGTAGCCAGCAATGGCGGTCGGCGAGGTGCTGCATGGTTGTCGTCAGCTCGTGCCGTGAGGTGTCGGCTTAAGTGCCATAACGAGCGCAACCCCTATCAGTAGTTGCCAGCGGGTCATGCCGGGGACTCTACCGAGACTGCCAGCGCAAGCTGCGAGGAAGGCGGGGATGACGTCAAATCAGCACGGCCCTTACGTCTGGGGCGACACACGTGTTACAATGGCCGGTACAGAGGGCAGCCACCCCGCGAGGGGGCGCGAATCTCCAAAGCCGGTCGTAGTTCGGATCGGAGGCTGAAACCCGCCTCCGTGAAGCTGGATTCGCTAGTAATCGCATATCAGCCATGATGCGGTGAATACGTTCCCGGGCCTTGTACACACCGCCCGTCAAACCATGGGAGCTGGGGGGACCTGAAGTGCGCGACCGCAAGGAGCGCCCTAGGGTAAAACCGGTGACTGGGGTTAAGTCGTAACAAGGTAGCCGTACCGGAAGGTGCGGCTGGAACACCTCCTTTCTGGAGCACCATCAGGGTACTCTTCTGCTACACTTTCCAAAAGATATTTTACGCCACGAGGCAGACGGCCGTATCGGACACGGGTGGCGTACCATACCGAACAACCGCAAGGGAGTTCAACAAGATCTTTGACGTTTGAGGACGAAGCGGCGTACGCGACAGAGTATACCTCTGGCGGGTGCGCGGAACGGAGTAAGAAAAGGGCGTACGGGGAATGCCTTGGGTCCTATAGGCGATGAAGGACGTGGCAAGCTGCGAAAAGCTGCGGGGATCGGCAAGCACGAGTTGATCCGCAGATATCCGAATGGGGCAACCCACCTAGCTGAAGGCTAGGTATCCCGAGCAATCGGGAGGCGAACGGGGGGAACTGAAACATCTCATTACCCCTAGGAGAAGAAAACAATTGTGATTCCCCGAGTAGCGGCGAGCGAAAGGGGATTAGCCCAAACCAGGGTGGTTACGGCCATCCTGGGGTTGTAGGGCCTCTATAATCGAAGACGAGCGAAGCCGAGCTACCTGGAAAGGTAGGCCGCAGCGGGTGATAGCCCCGTAGGCGTAGGCAAGTTGGAGAGAGAGGAACCCTGAGTAGGGCGGGGCACGAGAAACCCCGTCTGAATCCGGCGGGACCATCCGCCAAGGCTAAATACTCATAGGACACCGATAGTGAACCAGTACCGTGAGGGAAAGGTGAAAAGTACCCCGAATAGGGGGGTGAAAAAGACCCTGAAACCGTACGCCTACAAGCGGTCGGAGCCCTTTAGTGGGGTGACGGCGTGCCTTTTGCATAATGAGCCTACGAGTTGCTCCTGTCCGGCAAGGTTAAGTACGGGAACGTACGGAGCCGAAGCGAAAGCGAGCCTGAATAGGGCGAAACTAGTCGGACGGGGCAGACGCGAAACCTTGCGATCTACCCATGGCCAGGATGAAGTTCCGGTAATACGGAATGGAGGTCCGAACGAGTAAACGTTGAAAAGTTTTTCGATGAGCTGTGGGTAGGGGTGAAAGGCTAATCAAGCTGGGAAATAGCTCGTACTCCCCGAAATGCCTTTAGGGGCAGCCTTGGACTTACCGCCATGGAGGTAGAGCTACCGATTGGATGCGAGGGCCTCACCGCCTATCAAATCCTGACGAACTCCGAATGCCGTGGCGCGATATCCAGGAGTGAGCCAGCGGGTGCTAATGTCCGTTGACGAGAGGGAAAGAACCCTGACCGCCAGCTAAGGCCCCCAAGAGACGGCTAAGTTGATATAACGATGTGCGGCTGCAGCGACAGCTAGGATGTTAGCTCGGAAGCAGCTATTCATTTAAAGAGTGCGTAACAGCTCACTAGTCGAGCGGCTGCGCGTGGATAATAATCGGGCATCAAGCCGTCCGCCGAAGCTGCGGATAAGAAATTATGGTAGGGGAGCATTCCACCGGCGTAGAAGCCGAGCCGCGAGGTTCGGTGGAGCTTGTGGAAAAGCAAATGTAGGCATGAGTAACGATAAGGCGGGTGAGAAACCCGCCCACCGATAGACCAAGGTTTCCTGATCAACGCTAATCGGATCAGGGTAAGGCGGGGCCTAAGGCTCACCCGAATGGGGATGCCGATGGACAGACGGTTAATATTCCGTCCCTGGCCAACGCTGCGATGGGGCGACGAAGGAGTGAAAGGACCGCCCGGCGACGGAATGCCGGGTTGAAGGGTGTAGGTATAGGGTGTAGGTTAATAGCCGGATCCTGCTGAACCTGATAGTACCGAGAGCCCACGGGCAATCGGATAGTGTCCCTAATCATACTTCCAAGAAAACCCCCTAAGCATCAGGCGTTGGGCACCCGTACCGCAAACCGACACAGGTGGTCAAGGAGAGAATCCTGAGGTGCTCGAGTGAATCACGGCTAAGGAACTCGGCAAATTAGCCCCGTAACTTCGGGAGAAGGGGCCCCCACCGCGAGGTGGGGCGCAGCGAAGAGGTCCAGGCGACTGTTTACCAAAAACACAGGGCTCTGCGAAACCGAAAGGTGAAGTATAGGGCCTGACACCTGCCCGGTGCCGGAAGGTTAAGAGGAGAGGTCATCAGCAATGAGAAGCTTTGAATCGAAGCCCCGGTAAACGGCGGCCGTAACTATAACGGTCCTAAGGTAGCGAAATTCCTTGTCGGGTAAGTTCCGACCTGCACGAATGGTGTAACGATCTGGACGCTGTCTCAGCCGTGAGCTCGGTGAAATTGTAGTATCGGTGAAGATGCCGGTTACCCGCAACGGGACGGAAAGACCCCGTGAACCTTCACTGCAGCTTAGCGCTGGTTTTGGGGTGGCAATGTGTAGGATAGGCTGGAGGCTGTGAAGCATGTACGCTAGTATGTGTGGAGCCAACGTTGAAATACAGCCCTTTGCCACTTCGGGGCCTAATCCCGGAAGGGAGACACCGCTTGGCGGGTAGTTTGACTGGGGTGGTCGCCTCCAAAAGAGTAACGGAGGCTTCCCAAGGTGCCCTCAGCACGAATGGCAACCGTGCGAGGAGTGCAATGGCACAAGGGCGCTTGACTGTGAGGCCGACAAGCCGAGCAGGTACGAAAGTAGGGCATAGTGATCCGGTGGTTCCGCATGGGAGGGCCATCGCTCAAAGGATAAAAGGTACTCCGGGGATAACAGGCTGATCGCCGCCAAGAGCTCACATCGACGCGGCGGTTTGGCACCTCGATGTCGGCTCGTCACATCCTGGGGCTGGAGAAGGTCCCAAGGGTTCGGCTGTTCGCCGATTAAAGTGGCACGCGAGCTGGGTTCAGAACG
>NZ_JBAZDW010000096.1:0-3478 GCF_041654235.1 Dehalococcoides sp.
TATAGCTGTGAGTCTAGCTGTGACCATAGCTGTGAGTCTTTTAACATGGCCAAGGCCAGATGGCAAGACATTGGCGAATCAAAGTGCAGTATTTTTGGTTTACTCAACCCCATATCAGCATACATATCCGCAATAGCCTTATCCGCCTCTTCAATATCCGTCTCACCACTAGCATTAGATACCCATTTCTGGATATAGTACGGAATTTGAGCTTCTTGTTCTTCAGTTATTTTTGCAATCCTAGACATCTCAGTCCCTGACTTCCCGTGCCATTTCGGCGTAGTAGTCATATTCGTTTACCTTCGCTGAATTCCACGCCAGATGCGGGAGTTTTACTGGTTTATGTTCCTCGTGTGTTACAGTAGTTTCCCCCTCAAATTCCCGCACACCATCTTCCCGTTCCATAACCTGGACCGTTACCCTATGAGCATGCCCTGTAAGTTCTCCATCTGCCAAGATATTCCCACAATTTTTCTTAACCATTTGTTTCTTCTCCCTTTTTAAGTATTTATTGTCTCCGTGTATGTTCATGCCGTCACCTCAACTATGCCGTATATTTGTTTCATATTTACAATTATATCCTTATTTTATTTACTAGTCAACTGTTTTAATCGTATTTGTATATTTCTTGTCAGCTATTTATTGTTATACCTGAATTTACTTGCATCCCAGTACAAAGTTACCGGTCTGCCAGCACCCATCTGTCTATCTTTAGCCCGGGCTATTTCCAGTGTGCCTGCGTTATTATTGCTGTAATAGTCCTCTCGGTAGAGCAGTAGCACTACATCAGCATCCTGTTCTATCTCCCCGCTGTCTCTTAAGTCAGATAGCATGGGATGCTTATCAGCTCTCGCCTCTACCGCCCTACTCAGTTGAGAAGCAATAACTAATGGGATATCGTATTCCAGCGAAATAGATTTCAATTGCTTTGATGCGTATCCCACCCTCTGCGTAGGATTATCCCCCTTGCTACTGTCAGAGCAGTCTTTAAGCATCTGTAAATAATCAACCAATACAAGGTCAACCCCGCCCATCTTGGAGACAGTAGCCCTGATGTCACTGGTAGACGATGCTGAACATATCAACCCTAAATCATATTCGCTAACCCTGCCTGAAGCGTCTGCTATCGCCCCTATCTTATCCATATTGAGCTGGCCAGTACGCAAATCCTTTGTTCCTATACCGCCCATAATGGCCAACAATCTTTCCGCTACAAATACCCTGCTCATCTCAAGTGATACGAACAATGCCCGTTTGCCTATACTTAAAGCATGCAACCAAATCTCCAGTAAGAGCTGGCTTTTACCCATAGATGGTCTCGCACCAACTACAATCAGTGAGCCCTTGTGCATGCCCGTAGTGCTTGCGTCTAACTGTTCATATCCGTACGGGATGGGACGGTACGCCTCTATGCTTTGAAGAGAAATCATATCGTCAGCTATATCAGACCCTGTAAATAACTTGCTGGCGGTTGCGGTGTCTTTAAGTACCTTCTCCAGAGATACGTAATCCCCTTGCTCGGCATACTTGATGGCTTGGTTATGGCGTGAGTGTTCCTTAACTATTCTAGCGTAATGCTCGGCGTCAAGAGATGTTGGCACAGCCATAGACAACTCGTTCAGGTAAGTATGGGGCGGGTGTGATTTCAGTTTGTCCATGTAGTTACCAAGCGTAATGTAATCTATGGGCGTGTTATCCCGTGCCATATCAGACATGGCAGACCAGATAACCTGATGGTCTGGCAAAGAAAAGTCCTGCGGTTTCAGGAATGAGACGTTCTTAAACACATACCCGTCTATAACTACAGAGCCTAATACTGCCTTCTCAGCATCTATATCACTAAACATATCGGCTTAATCCCCCGTTGTTTCACTAGTGACATCCGATTTCCCCTTGCTTTTAATTCGTTCTTCACATTTGCTTATGTCTTTACACTCGGTCAGCGTCTCGCCGTTTTCCAATATGTGGGTGAAAACATCTTCTCCTGTATGTCCGCAGTATTCACAAGTCTTTACCAATAGTTTGGTCTCCCTTCGCTAGTTTTTGATTTGAGCCAGCCCGGGTAATACTTAGCAATAGTTTGCGGGGATATCGGAGTGCCTGCCATCTTGGCATCTGACTGCCATTTCTTCTCTATCCAGTCATAACAATCTCCGACTTCCTCAAGGGTAACGCCCATCTGGAACAGTTTTTTAATCCCCCCTAAGTCCTGTCCTGTGACGGACTTTTTAACGCCCCGTTTTGCCTCCAGCAAAGCAATGCACTCGCCCCTGTACTGGTTTATTGGGGAAGGGGGGGCGGCGGAACTTTGGGGGTTAGGGGTTTCGGTTTTCTCAAAAGAAACAGTCTCTTCAGATGGACAAATTTTATTTGTCATGCTATATATTTCTTTATAATTTTCTTTATATAATGGTAGGGAGTTGCATTTTGACAACTTTTTGTTGCCATTTGACAACTTTGTTGCATTTTGACAACTTTCATTTTCGTCTAAATTCTCCCATGTTTCCCAGTCTTTGTTGATGCCAACCACTCCGCTCATATGCACCATGTTTTTACTTATCAGGCATCTCAAAGCACGGCTGACTGTACCCTTGTCAAGGTTTGTGTTCTGGGATATTTCCGCCTGCTTGATAGTGCGTGTTTTGGTACAGTAGCCATAAGTTTGGCGTATGATATAGAGTATTACCCTGAGTTCAGCACCGGACAAATCCACTTTGTACAGGTGTTCCATCAGCTCGTTGGCTATACGTGTAAATCCGTTTTCAACTTGAGGTTCGGCCATTAGTTTACTCCAAGTTTTTCCTAAGCAAGTCAATCAGGCATTTGACTTTGTCTTTAGGCTTATATTCCTCTGCAATACAGCAGACAAACGGACATTCTAATTTATTATTCTCTTTGCATAGGTTAGCACAATGGTAAACCCCGGCCGGGGGCTTGCGGAGGGTGAGCAAGTAGTAAATCTCCGCAAACTCGCAGCCGTTATTGTTCGCCTGTATGGCTTTATTTATTCTAGTAAGGCCCATCTTGCTCCCCCTTATTCTGAAGTTTTATCTGGTACGCCAGTAAATCCTTGCGGTCAAATACAATATTGCCGTTCAGATATTCTTCAAACAGGGCTGCTGTAATGAACAAATCCTTGAATCCCAGTTTGCCATACATGACAAGGTCTTTTGCATAAGCCAAAGAAAACCCTTTGTGCTTATTGTCCGGAGAAGATGCAACAACTTTAGTGGCAGCCTCTGCCGGTTCATCAGTAAGTTTGGCCGTATCAATATACTTAGTTCCCTTTGGAGAAGTCTTCAATGTAACTTCGGTTGCCTTGCCTTCTTCAAACTCTGGCCACAAACTATTCTTCTTGTCGGATATGACCCATGTTCTGCCTTCGGTGTCTATGACGGTCAGATGCTCACCCCATTTATTGGTTTCGTGCTTGAGTGAAACAGGTATAATCTTCATTCTTCGCTCTCCTCTCTGATAT
>NZ_JBAZDW010000097.1:0-3432 GCF_041654235.1 Dehalococcoides sp.
CTTCTATTCTCTCCACTCAACCTTCCGGTTGAACTTCTCCGATAATAGAACGCTCCCCTACCATCTCAGAGGTCAGATGTCAGAAGCCGGAAGCCAGATTATTTCCATTTTACATGAAGCGCATACAGCTGTTTTCCAAGTTCATCATAACTTTCATACAGCTTTATATACTCTTCTTCTTGGATATAACCTAGGTCTTTACTCATTTCCAGTAAGACCTTTACTTCGTCTTTTGATCCTTGGGCCATTAACAGATATCGTTTGAAATCTGCTACTGAACTCTTTTTCCCATACCCTTCTGCTATATTTACGGGTATTGATATTGCGGCTCGTCTTAACTGACTGCCGAGTTCATACTTTTCAAAGTCGGGGTATTTTAAGGTTAATCTATGGACATTAAGTCCTAGTTCATATGATATTTGGTAGACTCTTAGGTCCCGGTAACTTCCTATCATACTACCCTCTTTTTCCGACTTCTGGCCTCTGTCATCTGACCTCTGGATCCATAGCTTCGGTGTTACACTTGAGCCCCGTTACATTTTCGGCGCAGAACCACTCGACCAGTGAGCTATTACGCACTCTTTAAATGGTGGCTGCTTCTGAGCCAACATCCTGGTTGTCTGGGCAATTCCACATCCTTTCCCACTTAGTGTATCTTAGGGACCTTAGCTGATGGTCTGGGCTGTTTCCCTTTCGACTATGAAGCTTATCCCCCACAGTCTGACTCCCAATCTTAATCTAATGGCATTCGGAGTTTGATAAGGTTCGGTAACCTGGTAAGGCCCCTAGCCTATTCAGTGCTCTACCGCCATTAGTCATCTATTGAGGCTAGCCCTAAAGCTATTTCGGGGAGAACCAGCTATCTCCGTGTTCGATTGGCATTTCACCCCTACCCACAACTCATCCCCTGCCTTTTCAACGACAGTGAGTTCGGGCCTCCAGTGGGTTTTACCCCACCTTCACCCTGGCCATGGGTAGATCACACGGTTTCGGGTCTACAGCATGTAACTTAACGCCCTTTTCAGACTCGCTTTCGCTTCGGCTCCGGCTTCCCGCCTTAACCTCGCTACATACCATAACTCGCCGGTTCATTCTACAAAAGGCACGCCATCACCGGAAGTCAGAGGTCAGACACCAGATGCCCTTCCAGATGACAGTAATCAGATGCCAGATGTCAGATGCATGTTATTCTTTTTAGGTTAAATCTTTCTTATAAGACTTTCTTAACCTTTTAAGAATACTAATACTCTGATCTCTGGCTTCCGATCTCTGACCTCCGTTTTGACTTCTGGCTTCGGACCTCTGGCCTCCGGCTATGACTGCTTGTAAGCGCACGGTTTCAGGTTCTTTTTCACTCCTCTTCCGAGGTGCTTTTCACCTTTCCCTCACGGTACTGGTTCGCTATCGGTCGCTAAGTAGTATTTAGCCTTGGGAGGTGGTCCTCCCTGCTTCCCACGGGGTTTCTCGTGTCCCGCGGTACTCAGGATCCCCTCACAGTTAAGCTCCCTTTCGTTTACAGGGGTGTTACCTTCTCTGCCCGAACTTTCCAGTTCTGTTCAGCTAGAGATCTTAACTTAATAGAGGGTCCTACAACCCCCACCCAGAGACCGGAAATCGGATGCCTTCCCAGAGGTCAGTAATCAGAAACCAGATATCAGATGAATGTATATCTCGTCGGCCTAAGCTATTCCCTTATAACTCACTTAGCACCTCAAAGACTAACTCTCACTCTGACCTCCGGCTTCTGACCCCTGGCCTCTGATTGGGCTTCTGACCTCTGGCCTCTGGATGGGTTTGGGCTGTTCCCGTTTCGCTCGCCGCTACTCAGGGAATCGATTATTCTTTCTCTTCCTCCGGGTACTTAGATGTTTCAGTTCCCCGGGTTGCCTTCTTTAACCTATTTATTCAGTTAAAGATAACCGGACATGACTCCGGTTGGGTTGCCCCATTCGGGTATCCACGGATCATAACCTGCTTACGACTCCCCGTGGCATTTCGCTGTTAACCGCGCCCTTCTTCGACTCTTAGCGCCTAGGCATCCACCGTACGCCCTTAGTAGCTTGACCTAATTCTCGCTACTTTTGGGTTCTTTTCAAAACTTCCGTTTTGCTGTGAATTCTCTCGACTTTTACTAGATCTTCTTCTCTATGCAGTTTTCAAAGAACAGTGTACTATACGCGAAGTTATCAAAATCCTTTGCACTAAAGTCTAAAGTCTTTTTCAACCTCGAACTTCGTACCCCGAACCCTGATAATGGTGGAGGTTAGCGGGATCGAACCGCTGACCCCCTGCTTGCAAGGCAGGTGCTCTCCCAGCTGAGCTAAACCCCCATATGCGATATTAAATGTTCGTAGTTCGTAGTTCTAGTGAACGTTCTTCGTTCACGAACCACGGCATTAACTCAATATCGACAACCTAACCCCAATGGTTTTCTGAATTTCCACGTCTCTCGTTCTTGGTTTTTTGTTTTGATGCCCTTTTAGTACACCATTCCTCGAACCTCGAACTTCGATTATGGTGGGCCTAGATGGATTTGAACCATCGACCTCACGATTATCAGTCGTGCGCTCTAACCAGCTGAGCTACAGGCCCTCTTCGATATTCGAAATACACTGTTCGATGTACGACTTGAATTAGCCTTCCGGCTAAAATAATCTCCATCTTACTTTGTTTCGAACTCGATTATTTTTGGCTGAGTTTCCATCTTAACCAATGTTCTCTATTTATCTTCGCGGAGCGAATCTCCATTCGTCCCTCGAATATCAAATATAAAACTTCGATCATCTGGTCTCTCAAAACTAAACAACAGTTATTACCAATGAGTTGCCGATCCCTCGGCTTGAGTCTTTCGACTCGTTTGATCTCTCTTCGAACTTCCGTCCTCTGAAAGAATCGACCATTAGGATAAAACCTGAGATTCTTCGCCTTGCTTGGCACTCGTTTCCTTCGTGCTTCACGCCTCGAACTTCGAACCTCGATTCGGTTCTCCTTAGAAAGGAGGTGATCCAGCCGCACCTTCCGATACGGCTACCTTGTTACGACTTCACCCCAATTATCGGCCCCACCTTCGACGGCTAGCTCCATCCAGAGGTCGGAAATCAGATGCCTTTCCAGATATGTCGGTAATCAGATGCCAGATATCAGATGTTTGTCTTATCTTTTGGTTCTAAGCTTTTCTCGTAAGATTTGCTTAGTCCTTCCAATAGTAACTTCCTCTCTGACTTCCGGTTTCTGACCTCCGGCCTCTGATTGGGCTTCTGCCCTCTGACCCCTGGACGGTTACCTCACCGGCTTCGGGTGTTGCAGACTTTCGTGGTGTGACGGGCGGTGTGTACAAGGCCCGGGAACGTATTCACCGCAGTATGCTGACCTGCGATTACTAGCGATTCCGACTTCATGCAGGCGAGTTGCAGCCTGCAATCCGAACTGAGA
>NZ_JBAZDW010000098.1:0-1877 GCF_041654235.1 Dehalococcoides sp.
CTACTTTGGCTATGTTTACTCCTATTATATCCCTTGTGAAAATTTCTAGCAATCACTTTAATTTATTCCTTCCACTCTATCCTTTCAATTTTAGCCCCCATTTTAAGGGCCACTTCCAGAAGATGATTACTGTGCTTATCTACATTAGAAACCAGTCCTTGGCGTTTGGCTACATCATCCTTGAATTCTTCAGAGGTAAGCATTTCATACAGATCTTGCTTGAGCTTTACCATCCCTGCAACTGAACCCACGCCAGAGCTTAAAGAAGCTACCGCAGAAACCATACAGCCCCTTATCTGTCTTATTAGGTGGTCATACCTCACCTGCTTGGCTTTCATCCGGATTACCCCGTTAGCCTGACCAAAGAGGCTAAAGCTCTGCTGGATTATTTGCCAATAGTCCTTGTTCTCCCAACGGGATTGATTGGTTTCCGAGCCTTTATCACATATCCTTAACCAGCTGAATGTGCAGTAACGCCAGATATCAGCCAGAGTATCCATTAAGTTAGTAAAGGTGGTTACGCCCATCTCTTTTAAGAAATGACGGCGGCACTGGAATTCAAACCTTATCACACTGGATTTGTTATCCCAGTGATTTGCCTTCCAGATCTCCCTCATCCATTCTTTCTGTTTAAGAGTAATCTCCAGAGTCTTATCATAAATCCTGGCGGATAAGTCCCCTTGCCCGAATTTGTATCCGGTATGCTTTCTACAATTAAGATAATGCTCCAGCTTATCCGATTCCAGGTATTCTGCCTTTACCCTAGCATGGGTTACTACCTCTGTTTCCATATTCAGGACAGGAAAGGGCATCTCCATATCAAGACACAGGTCTACCCTGGATGCCCGGTTGTTTTTGGGTACAGCCCATCTTAAGAGCCACTGGATGAAGTCATTGACAGCCTTTTCCGGGCCGTTTGCCCACAGGTTTTGGCTGCTGAAGGTTACATATACTTCCGGCATTATTGAGCCGCCCTTAGCTTCTCTGGCTATGCAGACAGTTACATCCGCATTCCTAAGCACCCATTCATAACCCTTAGACCCGCGGGCTGAGATACTGAATTCAACCCCAAACCATTCAAGACCGTATCCCTTGGAGTTAAACATCTTCTCTCCGGCCTTTTCTTTGGCTTCGGTGAGTATTTCAAAGCATTCTGTATCAAGGTATTCCTGTATCTCAAACCCTATTACCAGGGTGTCTATTCCGCTTGCTGCTACTTTTAGTCTATCCATTCTCTCTTACTAGCCTTTACTATCCAGAACCCCCCTGTTAGTTAGTGAGGGGGGATTTTGAGGCAACTGGTCTTTTGCGTCTTACTGGCTCGCCTGCCCTGCATCTTGCCCGTCACTCCGGCCGGGCAATCTTGCAGCGCAAGACACAGGATGCATTCCAGCCTGGCGAGCCCGGTCAATAAGACTGCTGAACAAACGCTTGCCTGCCAATATCTACTCCACTGAAAGATACTTATCCAGGGCCGCCTTGGGTATCAGATATCTGTCTCCACACCTTACAGCGTAGATATTGCCTTCCCTTACTTGGCGGTAAGCCAAGTTTAAAGAAATACCCAGCTCAACTGCTAATTCCTTGACGGTTAGTACCCTTCTTTCTTTTTCCAACTTCAAGTTCTCTCTTGACTCTCTTATATTTTTGGTTTAGTATAATTGTAAAGAATAGTAATTAAGCACACAAGGCATACCAAAAGAATAGTAAAACACCGGAATAAAGATTAGGGGGAATCAGTTATGGCATACAGTGAAATGAAAAGGCAACCGCGGGCCAAAGTTATGCTGCCGGCTATCAGGGAGTTGGTTGTAATCCGGGCTTTGGAGAACCGGGATAAGGATCGTACCCTGCTGGCTCAGGAACTCAGAGAGGAA
>NZ_JBAZDW010000098.1:1887-3432 GCF_041654235.1 Dehalococcoides sp.
AATTGAAAATAAGTTTCCCAAAGAGATACCGCCGACAGAAGAGACCTTAATAAAGCGGATTTCAGAGGCACGCACTAAAGCCAATGACCCCAGGGATGATAGCTGGCATTTGGGTACAGTGGATAAATACCCTGTATCAGTCTCGGCCATACCATTTATTTTACAGGTTCAGGCATCGAATCCTACTACCAAGATTTCCATAAGACGGGCACACTGGATTGATGTCTTGCATACCAGCATTAAAGATATTGCCTTGCTCTCTGATATCTCTCACCATTACACCTTTTATGAGAAAACATCAGAACTCGCTCAAACAGCCTTTAATACCGCCCGTTTTGATGCTCTACTGGTTAGCCCTGATAAACAGAAGAGCCTGCTAAAGTTGTTTATGGAGATGCAGAAAGACGTTGAGTGGGATACTCGTCATAGAGTTTTTAAGCACGTAACTGGCTCGGAAATGGCAAATATCATAGAGTCTATTGCATTCAGGGGTGATATGGCTTTCGGGATAAATCCGTTTAAAGCAGAAATTAAACTGGGTACAAGAGAAGAACTAATTAGTCTCTGTAAGAGCAATAAGGCAATCAAAGATCCTGATCAGATACCGGCCACTGATTTTATTCTAGCACTCAGCCGCCCGATCCTAATTTTAGACGGAATGAAGCCGATATTTATTGATGATATAAGCGGGCTGAAACGATGAGAGGAGCAATAATCAAACGAGGTAACTCTTACCGGGTTAAGATCTCTCTGGGCAAGGATTCAGTAAGCGGCAAGTATCTTTCCCATTATGAAACAGTCAAAGGCAACAAGAAGGCGGCCGAGAAGAGACTGAATGAGCTTATCCATCAGTTTGACTCCGGAACTTTTGTTAAGCCGGGCAAAGCAACCCTGTATGAGTATCTGCAATCCTGGCTTAATGACTACTGTAAGCCCAATCTCTCACCCAGGACTGTTGAGTTGTATTCTTATATCAGCACCAAGCATATAATCACCGCCTTGGGTAATATACCCATTGTGGAACTTAAACCCCAGCACCTGCAGCATCTGTATGCCGATAAGCAGTCTTCCGGCCTGAGTAACCGGACAGTCCAGATTATTCACGTAGTACTTCATAAAGCTCTCAAGAATGCAGTTAAGACTGGGCTCTTAAGCCGGAATATAGCTGAGGCGGTTGATGCGCCCAAGATCCAGCGACATGAAATGCAGGTTATGAATGAATCTGATATGCAGGTATTTCTGGAAAAGGCTAAGGAGACACCCTATTATGCTCTGTTTTATACCAGCCTTTTTACCGGAATGAGAAGATCTGAATGCCTGGCTCTGAGGTGGAGTGATATTGATCTGATACTCTGCCAGGTCTATGTTTCAAGTAGTATGCAATATGTTCAGGATGCTGAAATGGGAAAGCGGATAACCTTTAAAGAGCCTAAGACCAGCAAGAGCCGAAGACAAATAGCCCTTTCACCCAGTAATGCGATTATACTCAGGGAACACTATCAGGATCAAAGCGAGCTTAGGAAATCTCTGAACCTGCCCGGCTTT
>NZ_JBAZDW010000099.1:0-3426 GCF_041654235.1 Dehalococcoides sp.
GCCGTAAATCTTGGGCACGTCCCAAGTTGGTTCATGCTCAAAGGAAATACACTGGGCGGGACATTCATCGGCACACTTGGTGCAGGTCTGGCAGAAGCGCCACATACCGGCATCAATGGGAGGTGTAGGTTCAAGCGGCAGGTCAGTGACCAGACTGAATAGACCAACGCAAGGACCAAATTCCGGGCTTATGAAAGCACCATTGTTGCGTGCGCCCTCACCCAAACCGGTAAGGGTAGCAGTGGCAATGGTCGGAATAGCCCCGTTAAATGGCCGGGTATAACCGTAACAGGTGTAACCCAAAACCTGCATAAACATCTGAATACGGGGCTGGATAATAGAGAACTGGCTATACCGCAGGCTGTTTCCGGCACTCCCTATATCAGAGCTGGGAGATGAACGGAACATCTCTTTGTTTAATGGGTGAGTAAAAGCAAAGTCATAAAGCGGTACTTTATCAGGGAATACCAGCTTATCTGCTCCTTCATAGCCTTTTGGTACATCTTCAAAGATATATTTCTTGTGAGCGGTGTCTTTGTCATATTCTCTTACAAGCTTTGTCTTCACCCGGTCAGTAATCTCAGCCATACCTACTTGTGCAGCTCCGAAATGAATCATGGCCGCCCTGATCATTTTGCTGTTTTCCTCAGGAGTACCCTGCCACTTGGGCACGCCCAGAGATTCAGGGGTAGTACTGGAGGCAGGTCCCATGAAAGTGATAGGATACATATAGTTTCCGGAAGATAAAGCCCTGTCTCTAAGAGTCATACCGCTTTGATTGGTCTTTACAGCGTTGGCACTGTAAGCTGCCGCAGCTGCCCTACGCTTTGCACCTTCCTCCGCACCCAAAAAGAAATCCTGGGTGGGGTTGTTTTGACCGGTCCAGATACCGTCGGAGCGGTACATAAGTGACCAGTCCAGTTCAACTGTAGGGTCTTCTAATTCACGGTTTTTAACATACCAGGGGCGTTTCCATTCCGCAGTCGGAGATGACATAAATTCATCAACATCATGAAATACCGGACTAATTGCGGCAGAAGCCCCCAGACCTGCACCTGCCAGTCCGACAGCCTTCATGAAATCCCGTCGGCTTACCATTGAATGAAATCTTGACATTTTTCTCCTCCTCTTTAGCTGGATTGCATATTCTTTCGCAATTCACTAATCAACTAAAACCCTATCTGCCCATTGACCCTCCTAAGATTATTCACTCGGAATGAATGTTCGTTATAGAATATTAACTATCATCTATAACCACTGTCAATTAGTATAAATACTTAATATACTAGGCATTTAGTATATTATCGGTATACTTAATACTCACTCCCTCTGGCTAGCCCATTAATAATGAGTATAATATTTGTATCAGGTATTAATTTTGGTGTTTAATTACCCTGCTAGTAGTTTCAGCAAAATACAACTTAGGAAAATGACATGACCCGTACTCCGAGGCTTAACACTTTTGAAATCTGGGGCATCATAATGCAGGCAAGAGCTGTCGCTTACAACGTAAGAAGAAAGGAACTGACAGAACAGGACCTGACGCCTGAACAAGCGGGCATACTGAATATCCTGCACAAGGGGAAAACCAAAATAATAACCCCGGCCAAAATCGCCAAAGAATATCTGCGGGAACCGCACACTATTTCGGTAATATTAAAACGGATGGAAGACAAAGGCCTGATTGCCCTAACCAAGAACCTAGCCAGACGGAATATGATAAGGGTAACCCTTACTGAAAAAGGGGAGAATGCCAGAACCGATGCATTCCGTCTGGACAGAACAAGCAAGCTTTTTGAAAATCTGTCTGATGACGAAATAAAAACGCTTTATAGTTTGCTTACGAAAGTAATGAACAATTCCATAGAGGCACTGGCAGAATCAGCATCCGATGCCAACCGTGATTTGAGCATTTTTCACGAATATGATACAAAGTTGAAATCTGAGGATTTGCCCTGACAGAACCGGCTTGTTTACATAAGTTTATTCCGGATGCATTTTCAGAATGATATAATCTGCATTTCCCGCATCCGCAGCAGAAACCGTCTGCAATCTTTTTCAATAACATCCTCTGGGGCATTATATTCGGCAGCCAGTTGAGCTGTAATCTGCCCCAAATCCCGCTGGCCGTCACACAGCCTCAGTATGGCAAGCTCTGTCAGGGTAACATTCACCAAGCGGCTTTTAACCGGCTCATACACTACAGGGGTTTTTACTGGAGTGGCAGGCAGGGTAAGTTTACGGCTGATATTCTGCTTGATCCGCAACAGGTCAAAATTAAGTACAGCGACCGTTAAATGTTTATCTAAACGGGGAACTCCCGAAGCGCTTACTGGATAATCCTGATGTGTTTCTGCCTTCGGCGGTATTTGGGCGGCTTTTAACAGGTCTTCTATAAGCGGGTAACGGGACACATACAGCAAAAGGTCACCTACCATAAGCCTTTTAAAAATATCCCGGCTGGGGTGTTTGTTTATCAGCTCTGTCCAGCTGCGGATACTCATTTCGCAGGCTTCCTGACTGGAAAGACCAGAGACTGTTTTATAACTGCGGGAGAGCTTAAACTCTTCTGCTGTTTTACTTTCTATTATCCCGCTCACACCGTATTTTTCAGGCAATCTGGCCACAGCCGAGCCTTTGCCCAAACTGAAATAGTCTATATTGAAAGAGCGGATAATATCCCTGTTGTCCGCCAGAAAGTCAATCGTTTCACCAGCCTCAGCCTCACTTTCAGTCGGAAAACCCAGAAATACGTAAAGGTGATTCCAGATATCTGCCCGGTAAATATTACGGCAGACCTGCACGGCAATCTCTCTGGTTGTGCCTTTTTCCATATGCTCAAGCACCCGGTTACAACCAGACTCAAGCCCCAGAAATAATACCCTGAACCCGGCCTTGCGCATTTTTAGGCACAGTTCCGGGGTAAAGCGGGATTCCAGCCTGACATTTACAGAGCAACTGACCTGTATTCCACCCTTGATGAGTTCATCTGATAATGCGTCTGCCAAACTGGGGGCCAGCCCTTCGTCCGCAAAAGCAAATTTATCAACCTTGTGCCTTACTGAAAGTGACCGCATATCCTCCGCAATTTTGGCAGCCTCCCGTTTCTGGTAGTGCCACCCATACGCTTCGTTATGGGAGCAGAAAGCACACTTGCCCCAATAACACCCGCGGGACCCAAGCAGGGGCAGAACCGGCTCCGGTGAAAGATAATCCTTCAGATTCAGACCATCAAAGCAGGGAGTGGGCAGGGAATTTATTTTCAAGGAAGGTTTGGTCTTGTTTACCTGTATCTGACCGTCAAAATAAATAAGGTTTGGTACTTCGGAAAGGCTTCGCCCGTCTCTAAGGCAATTTGCCAACTCCAGCAGGGGTTGTTCACCCTCATTAACCACCGCACTGTCAAAGAAAAGCTTAAAAAGCTCT
>NZ_JBAZDW010000100.1:0-3409 GCF_041654235.1 Dehalococcoides sp.
GATCTTCAGATATCTCATCTTGGGGTAGGCTTCGTGCTTAGATGCTTTCAGCACTTATCCCATCCAGACATGGCTACCCGGCTCTGCTACTGGCATAACAACCGGTTCACTAGCGGTCTGTCCATCCCGGTCCTCTCGTACTAGGGACAGCACCCCTCAAATATCTTGCGC
Source organism: Dehalococcoides sp. (assembly GCF_041654235.1). Classification (NCBI taxonomy): domain Bacteria; kingdom Bacillati; phylum Chloroflexota; class Dehalococcoidia; order Dehalococcoidales; family Dehalococcoidaceae; genus Dehalococcoides; species Dehalococcoides sp. The sequence goes on from NZ_JBAZDW010000100.1 coordinate 172, forward strand.
CCACGGCGGATAGGGACCGAACTGTCTCACGACGTTCTGAACCCAGCTCACGTACCGCTTTAATGGGCGAACAGCCCAACCCTTGGGACCGACTACAGCCCCAGGATGCGATGAGCCGACATCGAGGTGCCAAACCTCGCCGTCGATGTGGACTCTTGGGCGAGATCAGCCTGTTATCCCCGGGGTAACTTTTGTTCGATAAGCGACGGCCCTTCCATACAGTGCCGCCGGATCACTATGTCCAACTTTCGTTTCTGCTCGACTTGTAGGTCTCGCAGTCAAGCCACCTTATGCCATTGCACTCAACGGCTGATTCCCAACCAGCCTGAGGTGACCTTTGAGCGCCTCCGTTACTCTTTAGGAGGCAACCGCCCCAGTCAAACTGCCCGCCTGACTCTGTCCGCTGAAAGGATGACTTCCAAGGTTAGAATTCCAATAACTCTAGCGTGGTATCCCACCGATGGCTCCGCGCAACTTTGCAATCACGCCTCATAGCCTCCCACGTATCCTGTACAAAAGCTACCAAAACCCAAAATCAGGTTACAGTAAAGCTCCACGGGGTCTTTCCGTCCTGCCGCGGGTATCAAGCATCTTCACTTGAGTTGCAATTTCGCCGGGCCTCCTCCAGAGACAGTGGACAAGTCGTTACTCCATTCGTGCAGGTCGGAACTTACCCGACAAGGAATTTCGCTACCTTAGGACCGTTATAGTTACGGCCGCCGTTTACCGGGGCTTCGATTCAATGCTTCGCTTGCGCTGACATCTCCTCTTAACCTTCCGGCACCGGGCAGGAGTCAGCCCCTATACATCACCATCACGGTTTTGCAGAGACCTGTGTTTTTGATAAACAGTCGCTTGTCCCATTTCACTGCGGCCTAGCTCAGCATATTAGAGTGAATCCATACACCAAACTAGGCACCCCTTCTCCCGAAGTTACGGGGCTAATTTGCCGAGTTCCTTAGGAGGAGTTACCCCGCCGCCTTAGTATTCTCTACCCACCTACCTGTGTCGGATTACGGTACGGGCACCTGATAGTCTCACTAGAAGATTTTCTTGGCAGCATGGGGTCAATCACTTCGATGCATTCGCACCTCGTATTCGCTTCTCGAGCTTAACGTCCACACGGTTTTGCCTACGTGAACACTCTACCAGCTTAACCGCACAACCAACAGTGCGTAGATCTACCCTTCTGCGTCTCTCCGTCGCTTTATAACGACTCTCAGGTGGGGCCGGAATATGAACCGGCTATCCATCGCCTACGGCTTTCGCCCTCAGCTTAGGTCCCGCCTTACCCTGGGCGGACAACCCTTCCCCAGGAAACCTTAGGTTTTCGGCGGTGAAGATTCTCACTTCACTTTACGCTACTTATACCTGCATTCGCACTTCTGTACCGTCCAGAAGTCCTTACGGTCTTCCTTCACTCGTTACAGAACGCTCCCCTACCACTATAGTATGTCCGTAGACACACTCTAATCCGTAGCTTCGGTACCAGGCTTGAGCCCCGTTACATTTTCGGCGCAAAACCTCTCGACCAGTGAGCTATTACGCACTCTTTAAAGGATGGCTGCTTCTAAGCCAACCTCCTGGCTGTCTGAGAAATCTCACTTCCTTTACCACTTAGCCTGAATTTGGAGACCTTAGCTGACGATCTGGGCTGTATCCCTCTCGACTATGAAGCTTATCCCACACAGTCTGACTGCCTGGCAATGTTGAGCGGTATTCGGAGTTTGATGGAGTTCGGTAACCCGGTAAGGCCCCTAGCTCTGTCAGTGCTCTACCCCCGCTCATATAAACCAGACGCTAGCCCTAAAGCTATTTCGGGGAGAACCAGCTATCACCAGGTTCGGTTGGCATTTCACCCCTATCCACACCTCATCCAACGTTTTTTCAACAACGACAGGTTCGGACCTCCACACGAGTTTAATCGTGCTTCATCCTGGACATGGATAGCTCACCTGGCTTCGGGTTTAATACACGCTACTAGACGCCCTATTCAGACTCGCTTTCGCTTCGGCTCCGGTCTTTTTACACCTTAACCTCGCAACGTACATTAACTCGCAGGTTCATTCTACAAAAGGCACGCCCTCAGGCATTGCTCTTACGAGCCATAGCCCTCGAACAGTTTGTAAGCACACGATTTCAGGTTCTATTTCACTCCCCTCCCGGGGTTCTTTTCACGCTTTCCCTCACGGTACTTGCTCGCTATCGGTCGAAGGAGAGTATTTAGCCTTGGAAGATGGTCCTCCCGGATTCCCTGGGGATTTCACGTGTCCCCAGGTACTTAGGAAACAGCCACGAAAGTTCTTTATCTTCACCTACAGGGCTATCACCTTCTTTGGCGGATCTTTCCAGATCACTTCGATTCAATAAAAATTTTGTAACTTTCGGATAACTATGCAGAGTTATCCTCGCTGTCCCTGCAACCCCTGAAAGAGAACGACTGCAGTCTTCTGCCTCTTTCAGGTTTAGGCTCTTCCCCGTTCGCTCGCCACTACTTAGGGAATCTCTGTTGATTTATTTTCCACCGGGTACTGAGATGTTTCACTTCCCCGGGTTGTCTTCCCTGGCCTATGTGTTCAGCCAGGGATTCGATGCCTTATTGCATCGCTGGTTACCCCATTCGGAAATCTCCGGGTCAAGGGCCGCTTGCGCCTCACCGGAGCTTTTCGCAGCTCGCTGCGTCCTTCATCGACTTCCTTCGCCTAGGCATCCATCGTGCGCTCTTAGTAACTTAACCCTTAAACTTGAAGTACTTTCTCTTGACTTTAAGTTTGAAGGCACTTATTTAAAGCTTGAATCTCTTCAAAATACTAATTTCAATACTAAATTGCATTAGCAGGATGCTTTGATACTTGCAACATTATTCAGTTTTCAAAGACCAATATGAACACTTCCGTGCCCATATGAGAGAAAAGGATTCTCTCAAAGCTGAATAGCTAATTTAGTTATGTGCGTCGACCTAGGAGATTTACATACTCCTTAGAAAGGAGGTGATCCAGCCGCACCTTCCGATACGGCTACCTTGTTACGACTTCGTCCCAATCATCTACCATACCTTAGGCACCTGCCCCCTTGCGGTTGGCCCAGTGACTTCGGGTACAATTGACTTTCGTGACGTGACGGGCGGTGTGTACAAGGCCCGGGAACGTATTCACCACAGCGTAGCTGATCTGCGGTTACTAGCGATTCCGACTTCATGCAGGCGAATTGCAGCCTACAATCCGAACTGAGACCGGCC
>NZ_JBAZDW010000101.1:0-3408 GCF_041654235.1 Dehalococcoides sp.
GGACAGACCCTAACTTAATATCTTTGCTGTTAATACAATCAGTCATACCACCTCTAAAAAACCGCTAGAATTGGACTACAGAGGCTCTAAGCTTAATCCGTAGCTGTTAGACATTAAGCCAAAGGGATACGGCGATAGCGATAATGGAAAAACCATATACAATAGCCCATTTCAACCATTTTATTTCATTGCTTACCATTTTAATTTGGCAAACAATTCCGTTGTCGGGGCATTCTCGTGTACCATTTAAGGCAATATCCAATCTGTTTAATGAAGGTTCTATATGTGCGAGGTGGTTATTCTTTATGTCGTAAATATCTTTAGTGTTCTTGCCTATGGTTTCATTCATGGATTGTAAGGTGTTGGATATTACCTTGAGTTCGTCTTTCATGGTGCGGTTATCCCCTGTCTTTCTATTTTGGGTTGCTGTCCGTAGTGGTTGTAGTGCTGTTTTCATTATCTGGTTTCTTTCTAAAGTAGAATTGCCACCCATCACTTAACATCTTGAGCATGACACCGTTTATAATACCGCTGAACATAGCAGTCCATTTATCTATGCCGAGTTCCACCATAGCGTAAATCATTAGCCCTGTATAAAACAGGTAAAACACCAAGAAGAACACCATAAGAAAGTCTCTAAATCTCATATGCACCTCACAGTCTGTATATTATATACCCAACATATAACCATATTAAAATATTAGCTAGAGTTAATATTTTTTCTAAAGTGTTCATATGCTGCTTATCTTAGATATACTGGTGGTTGGAATACCCATTACTTTAGATGGGGTAACTCCATATATCTTGTGACTCCACCCTGTACTAGTTGGCGTAATAAAGGCTATGGCAGAAATAAAAACTGAACTCACTAAAGGTAACGAGTTTGGAGTTGCGATGACATCTATGCCATCTCCAGCACTAAAATCAACCGTAGTAGTATTATCTGTGAATGTAGTACTATGACCTGCTACCTCTCCGGTGAGAGCAGTGCCAACTCCATTCTTTCTTATTAAGTATGTAAACTTATCCGAGTCGCTATTTACGTAAGGTTCGGAATCCATCTTAACATGAAACTTACCTACACTACAAGTATTTATACCCTTCATTCCCCATAAGCTAGTTGTTAAGAATGAGTTTTGGTTGCAATAATTTACAACCCCTCCATAGTTAACGGCTGAATTACTAAGACTGCCTCCGTACGAAGCAAGCAAACTTTCACCATCAGTGTCAGGAGAGAACACCATAGAGTAAGCCATAGTAAGAGTATTAGAGGGAGAACTTACTCTAGTAGTTCTAATACTAATTAAATCATTTTCGTCTACGTGTACTGAATGTCCAGTATCATTCCCTGTTGTATTATCTGCAACTATAGTACAGGCTAAGGTACTGCTGGCTGAGTTTACTCTAAGAGTTACAGTATAAGCTGATGGAGAAGTTCCGGGGTCTCCGTTAAGAAAAGCAACGTACAACTTTTTAAACGTTCCCGAAGTAGGCATGAGTAGCTGAGTATTAGCCTCAGTTGATATGTATACATTATTTGCACAGAATATTGGTTGCATATATACAGTACTACCACTGTAAGCGGCACCTATACCCATAACCACAGACTCATTTGCGGCGGTTGGAGTAAATATAACTGACCATGCAACTTTAACTGCGACTGACGGAGAGTTTATAGGTTCGCACATTATATTAACTAAATCGCCAGCAGACACAGATACTTCATTTGAAAGGTCAAACCCTGTTATGTCATCAGCAGTAATGGTGCAAGTTAGCGCAGTTGAAACTCCATTTAACCTTAAGGTAAATCTATATGCAGATGGAGATGTGCCAGCATCAGCACTAAGTCTGACTGAAAGTTTCTTAATGACACCATCAGTTGGAACTACATTTTGGTAAGCACTTTCGCTTGACTGCCAAGATGAATTCCCCACACTTAATGCATTATATCTGGTTGAAGTGGTTGAAACATTATTCTGGTACACACCGCCGACTATAACACTATCCACTTATGCTACCTCTATCCATGCATTATCAGGGTTAAACCAGATTTCATCTGCTGATATGGCCTGTCCGATACAGCGAACGAACTGACCAGTGGTTGACGGGGCGGTATTAGTTAGTAATCCAGCCGTTGCTTCGCTAATAAATACAGGTGCATACTTAGTAAATGTAGGGAATATTGCATCAGCTCTGACCTTACCGACTAATAATATCACGGTGGGGTCTCCGTCACTGGCAGCAGCAGATACGCATATACCAATCTTCGGCTTAGTAGTTGCTTCTGCATCAGCCTGAGCCTTTTCCCATCTATCATCAGCTACTGCTTGATAGACTACTTCGCCAAAAGCTAATGTTGCGCCAGCAGTGCCCGCTTCTACCATTCCAGAATATTTGCCATCAGCGGACAACGCAGGGTCTAAAATTATTGCTACATTCTCAGGCAACGAAACAGATAATACCAAGGTTTGTATCTCAGATACAGATAGTGCCGCTATATTGCCACCCGTAATTCTTCCCACAACTGTCTGCTCTCCAACAGTCAGGGCGGCTGGAGTATCATCAGAGGTAGCTGCTAAAATAGTATTGGCATTGTAGTCTGCTTCCATTACAGCCCCAGCGGCATCAACATTGGTAGCATCAGTTACATCAGCGCTAGCCTCTATGCCGTCTAATTTTGTTATTTGAGTGGCAGTAGCGTGTCCTTGCACGGCTGATGTGGCATCTCTGGCGTTATGGTCAAATGCCCATTCGGAAGTAACAGTTTTATGTGCCTCATCTTCTGTGGGGGGATTTTCTAAATAAGCATCTATATCTGTTACTACTGCCTCAACATAATCAAGGGCAGTCCATGCTGTAGTGCCATTGCCTATTTTAATCTTATTAGTATCTGTCTCAAACCCCATTTCACCACTCATTAAAGTGGGGTCTGCTGATGTCCAGTTTGCGGCAGTATCCCTGCGGAATAGCCATTTTCTATATTCAGCCATTAAGCACCTCCAAAGTCCTCAATTATATAACCTTCGGTAAAGTCTACAGCAGAGCCACCATCATAAACATAGTCTTGAGCAGCAAAGGCATGAGTATGTAGGGTAGTTTCCCCACCATCGGTCAAGTCCGTAGCATCTGCATCTGATATATTGTTAACCTCAGCCCCTGCTTCAATACCGTCAAGCTTAGTTCCATCTATAGACAGGTCTCTGCCGTCAATAGTTTTAGTATCTGATACGGCTAAATCCCCAATCAGTTCACGTGTTCCATTTGCCAGTAAATATTGCGTATGCGGGTCAGTATCAGCTACATGTATAGCCATCTGGCCAGAAACAATACCGGTAAGGCTTCCAGAAGATGCTACATCTAAGTCACGCCTATCGCTATCTACTACCATGTCTGGATGCCGTTGTACTG
>NZ_JBAZDW010000102.1:0-3376 GCF_041654235.1 Dehalococcoides sp.
CACCGTCCAGCATTATTTCAGTTCGCTTGAAGAAAACGAACCGACTTCAGCCTGGATGGGAGCCCTGATATTCGGTATCATTTTTCTGATACTGGCTGCGCTTGATTGGCAGCTTATCATCCGTCACAAAAAAGTAGCCTAGTACCGGCTGCATTATCGGTGTCTGACAGGGGAGGTTTAACCTCCCCTGTTTTTTTCTCTAAATCTTTTTAACCTGTTGTATCAAGCCGTATTGCCTGTATTAATCTGGACATTCTAAAAGCGGATATTCATATGTGGCGGCTGGTTTTGACATTTAATAGTTAAGCATATAAAATATTAAGTAACTAAACAATACAGGAGGTAAAATGATAAGGCAAAAAGTTATTGAAGACATTCATAATGACATGTGCCTTATAAAGCACAATATATTCTCAGTTGCCCATACTGCAGGAGACGTTTTGGCGCTTGGCCATACTCAGCTAATGGTACTGAGAGCAGTAGAAAAAAATAAAGGCACAGGCATCAAGGACTTAGCCAACCTACTCAATATCAGTCCCAGTGCAGTTACCCAAATCGTAGACGGTTTGGTAGAGAAAGGGCTGCTCACTAGAGAGATGGATTTAAAAGACCGACGGGCTATCTCACTCAGCCTTACGGCGGAGGCATCGGGAAGGATAGTGGAAATAAAGAAACAGACTACATTAAAAATAGTCGCAGCCTTTGATGCCCTGAACGATGATGAGTTGGCTATGTTTGCGCTATTAAATAAAAAACTGGCAGAAAAGATTACAGGAAACTAGGGAGACAAATCATTAGTGAAAAAGGGTAATAAACTATTTATTCTTTTGGGCGTCATACTGTCAATGATGCTGGCTTCGCTGGACCAGACCATTGTGGCTACAGCTATGCCCAAAATAGCCACTGAACTTAACGGTCTTTCTCATCTAAGCTGGGTTTTTACCGCTTATATGTTAAGCTCTACAGTCACAGTACCCATTTACGGCAAACTTTCTGATATCTTCGGGCGGAGGCCGCTCTACCTGATAGGTATCGGTATTTTCCTTCTGGGCTCTGTGCTCTCCGGTCTGGCTCAGGATATGACCCAGCTTATCCTCTTCCGCGGCTTGCAGGGTATCGGCGGCGGTGCCATGATGGTTAACTCCATGGCACTGGTCGGTGATATATTCTCCCCGGCCGAACGGGGTAAATGGCAGGGTGTGCTGGGCGGTGTCTTTGGTCTTACCGCGGTAGCCGGTCCTTTGCTGGGCGGCTGGATAACCGATGCCTTCAGCTGGCACTGGATTTTCTATATAAATATCCCGGTTGGCATTGCCGCCATGGTAGTGCTGGCTATGGCTATTCCTCCTATAAAGCACAAAATCAAAGACCGCTCTATAGACTTTCTGGGTGGTGCCCTATTGATTGTGGGGTTGGTGCCCCTGCTTCTGGCCTTTGTCTGGGGCGGCAGCCAGTATGCCTGGAACTCAGTGCAGATATTAGGGCTGTTTGGCATTGCCCTGATTGCTCTTTTCAGCTTTGTCATGGTGGAGCGCAGGGTAAAAGAACCGGTGCTTTCAATGGGGTTATTTAAAACCCGCATATTTTCAGTTTCGGCTATAACCTTGTTCCTTACATCTATGGGCATGTTCGGGGCACTTTTATACATCACGGTCTTTGCTCAGGGAGTAATTGGTGTATCCGCTACTTCTTCAGGTCTTATACTTGCTCCCATGATGCTTTCAATGGTCGTTTCTTCAGCTATAAGCGGACAGATAATCTCCCGTACCGGCAACTACAAAAAGCTGGCGGTCGGGGGTGTGGCTCTGGCAACTGTTGCCATGTTTGTCTTTTCATTTGTAGGTATAAATACTACCAATACCCAGCTGGTAATGTGCATGATACTGCTCGGTCTGGGTTTGGGTGTTACCATGCCTATATTTACCATTGCCGTACAGAATGCTTTCAGCCACAAGCAGTTAGGTGAAGTAACGGCCGGCACCCAGCTCTTCAGGAGTATAGGCGGTACTGTCGGCGGTGCTCTGCTGGGCGGCGTTATGAATGCCAAACTGGCCTCCCAGCTGACTGATATTGCCAATGAACCCTTTGTGGAGCTTATGGGTCAACTTAATCCTACCGGTATTCCTACCGCTATAGACGGCAATACAATACAGGCATTTTTATCAACCGATGGCCAAACTCAAATATATCAGCTTATCAGTCAGGCTCCGGCGGCCATTCAAGACCAGCTAACCGTTTCGTTTGACCATTTGCTGGTAACTTTGAAGACTGCGTTCAGCAATTCCATAGATCAGGTCTATCTTATCGGGGCAATGCTGATGTTTGTTGCTCTGGTGGTGGTATTCTTTATGCCTCAGATAACCCTTCGGAAGACTAACCACCCGCCCCTTGAAGAGGCTGGAGTGGGTTTGGAAATTCAGCTGGGACAATCTGACAAAAATAATGAACCTCGCTTGTAGTTCGGTTTTACCATAACAAGTTCAGGTTAAGCTGCTTCGGGTTTCAGATAATTTAAAGGGGGGATTAGTTCCCCCCTTTATTTTCAGGTGATGGCGGTATCTTGCATGTTCCCTTAAATTTTTACAGACGGTTTCGGTTCTTTTGGATATAATAAAGGGGTGAAAACTTTACTGATTTTCCCGCCCCAGTGGATTCCTTACCAGCCGTATCTCAGCCTGCCTTCACTTACGGCCTATCTGAAGGAACACGGCGTAGATACAGTTCAGTATGACTTCAATCTTGAAGCTTACAAGGTCTTCTTTTCAGAGGAATACTTACGAAGTCTGAAGTCAGGCCTGAATGCCGAATTTAAACGTCTTGATTCTTCACGGAGCTTGTCCCCGGTTGATCAGCAATACTACAATGACCTCTTTATAGCTAATACATCTCTGGAGAGGGTGGCAGGCGGGATTTCGCAGGCTAAAAAAGTCTTTCATGATAAAAATCGCTATTATGACCCTGACACACTCGCACAGGCTCGGGAAACTTTAAATCAGGCCATGGCCATAATCTCTACTGCCCACTTCCCTACCCGGGTAGACCTGAGCTCTTTTGAGATGGGTGCTTACCTGCGGTCTTACCGGGATATAAAAGACAGTACCGCGGATAATGAACAGAACCCCTATATCAAACTTTGCCGGGAAAAACTGCTGCTTTTTGTGTCTGAATGCTGCCCGGATATTATCGGCATTTCTGTTGCCGGTGACAGCCAGCTGCTCCCGGCACTTACTTTAGCCCGTCAGCTCAAATCGGCAAACCCCCAAGTGCATATAGTAATCGGAGGGTATATTGTCAGTCTGCTAGCGGATGTAATAGCCCGTCATGAAGAGCTTTTTAAGCTTTTCTTTGACAGTGCGGTGGTTAATGAGGGTGAGCA
>NZ_JBAZDW010000103.1:0-3326 GCF_041654235.1 Dehalococcoides sp.
AGGCGGGGTATAATCGTGATTAAGGGTTTTATTTCTCACCTCTCTTCCACCGGGGAATTGCAGTTCCCCGGTCTTTTTATCTTCACTTGGTGCCGACCAGTTCGGGCTTGTGGATATCATGCTGGGTGTCCCATCGCTTCCAGCAAGCAATCAGATCATCACATTCAATAACCCGGATATCTCCTTGGCCGCCGATATATGTATAGTGATAACTGACATCACTTCCAGTATGTCCGCAGTGGGAACAGGTAAGTTCTTTCATAACCAAGCCTCCGCCATTGCCCTGATTTTCCTGTTCGCCTTATTAAAGGATTCATCAACAATCTGTTTAATCCATGCGTAAGGGATAATATGCCGGTCTCCGAAACCTTCCAGCGTGGGTATTTCGCCCTGGTAAATCTTTTTGCGGACAGTGGATACACTGACATTAAGTAGCTCTGCAGCTTCCTTTACAGTGCAAGTGAGCCTCTCCTTCGGTAAGTCTGTCTTCATCATTTGAACACCTCCCGGAATTTGGTCATAAATGTCTTGTGTGTGATAGGTTCGGTATGCGTATAATTGGTTTTGCCGTAGATTTCAGCATCAATAAGAGGCTTTAGCTCAGGGAAAGCACGGCCTACGCCGGAGTAGAACTTTACGGTAGGTTTGCGTATTCCCCTTTTAATGCGAGAATATGACGAATTGCTAATGCCAATCTTGATAGAAAGGGCTTGATCTGATAGGCCTTCGTTTTCTTGGTATTCACTCAGTGTAGTCATTAAAAGTGTCATAAATAACCTCAGTAGAAAGAATATACCCGTTATCATGGTTTGTCAATAAGCAAATTAACATAATTGGCACGTTGCTAATTAGCAAACAAATCAGTAATCCAGAATACAAGCGAAAATAATTCTGCTAATAATTTGCTAATAATTATTTTACACAAAAAAACTAGCCCCCATAACGGGGGCTAGTATATTAAAGATAATTATTGACTCTGTTATATTTTAAGATTTATTATAGATGCGATGAATTTGATAAACTTTATAAGCAACACGTTCGGTTATGAGTGGTCAAGTTATATTGCTTTATAACTAACTCCTGCTGAACCATCCACCCAGAGCACCGAGTAAAGCAGCTATAAATCCGCCTACCCATTTAATAGTTGATAACTGGGTCTGAGTTGTGTCTGCCTGTTCTTTAGCTTCATCTGCGGTAGCTTGGGCTTCAGCTATGCACTTGTCCTGGCGTTTCTTATCCTCGTCAATATACTTTTGGATATTTAACGTGCGCTCATCAATTCGGCTGACCACTACTGCCAGGTCATTTATTTTGTCGCGCTCTTCTTTAGTCATGGCACACTCCCTGGCTAACCGAATTCAAGTAATCATTAAGCCGGACAATATCTATATATGAGCTGAGCGGCCAGTAGTTTTTATCATCTACAATTCCCCACAGTTCATCACAGTACTTGTCCAGAAAAGCCCAGGTCATCTGTTTACGCTGCCCCCAGGTAATACACACCGGCCCAATAGCGGTATATCCCACGATATATACATAATGCCCGCCCCATGAGCCTGTACGCCCAGAATCGCCTTCTGTGGCTTCCCAGACCTCTTGATTCTGAGCGGCTAGTGGCAGCAATAACCCAGCTCCGACACCGGAAAGCAGGTAGATAGCGGCCTTGGCCATATCATGGTTATAAGGGTTGATTTTGCCGTAGGCGTAAATGCTATAGTTATGACCACCAGCTTTCCACCCGCTACGCCATGACTTGAGAGAGTCCAGCACTACAAGTCCGTTATCCGGGCGTTTATTCCAGCATCTGCCGCCCCCTTGTTCATGCCAGTATTCCTGCAGGACATCTTGGTCTGAGATGCTTATAAGAGCCTGCTGGTCAATGGTTTCAAATCGGAGTGTCTGGTGTGCTCGGCCGGCAATAACACAGTCTCCCCAGGCATCGTTGGCGAACATAGGCAGAGGGATTTTGAATTGGCTGTCAGCATCAAAATCAAAGCAGTCTGGAATAGTCGGCAGATTTTTGATGATTGTTTCCAGTTTCAGAGTGCGTCTGTCCTGCTTGGCCGGACGCTTTCCGAGCATTAATCCCGGTAATTTTTTAGCCATGCCTTGACCTTCGCTTTCAGCTCCTTGGGGGAGTTAAAGTAAAATGAAACGATGGTAACTAATGACCCACCCAATGAGCCAGCGGCTAGGGTGACATATTCATCCCGGTGATTAATTAGCCCGTAGATACCGATGCAGGCCATCGTAATTAAAGTTACCCCCACAATCAGCACTCCGACATATGCCCGGGCTTCATCTGCTGTAATCTTTTTAGTGGGTGTATCCATCTCCCCGGGTATCCAGTCCTTACCGAAAAATAAATGCCCCAGGATAACGCCGGTGCAGATAGATATCATCATGCCGAAGTCAGTAATTACCTGGGCCAGCAATACCCCGGCGTACATCATGGACAGAGAAAACGTCAGGATACTTTTGCGTGACCAGTTGTAAATGATATCCCGGATAATGAAGGTATACGGCCGGCGCTTTTCCGGTGGTAACCAAAATTGGGTATGTGACCAGAACCAGCGGTAGTTAATTAAGGCTACCAGAGCAATTGCGATGATTAACCATTGGATAAATAGCATACTTCACCCCTTAAAAATGGCTAAATTTGGATTGTATCCGGCTTATTTGCGCCGGGCGAGTTCTGCGATGGTGTCGCTGATATTGACCACATTGTTGGATAGCTCCACGTCAATGTCATAAGGATTGGATAAGTCTCGCCGATTGATGCGGGTAATACGGGTTTCAACCGATATGCCAAGCTCTTCATCAATCACCTGGTACGGCTCAAGTAGATTGAGGCTATTAAACTCAAATCCTGCCTCTTTGGAGAGGTCAACCATATTAATTTTATAGGTATATATAGGGTCTTTCCGCTTGGCCAGTTCCGAGTCTGCCCACCCTTTAAGCAATTGGGCGCTGGTTTGGTTATTGTCCCAGATGGTCTTGGTAATAACGCCCCATGTGGCTTGAGAGGTAGCGTCATATACATAATCAAGGGCATATCCGGGGGCAGAGGACAAATGCACCCTGCTGCCCCAAGTACCCGCACCATAGGCATAAATCTTATTGGCCAACTGGCTGTAGTCTATACTCCGCGATATCCCGATAAGGTTTTTCTTATAACGGATTTGCTGGCCGGCGTAACTATGTGCGCCAAAACGATACCAGTTCAGCTGGCGGTTATTATCAACTTCCATATGCCCTGGGGCGTATACGGTTTGCAACTGTTCCAGAGCAGCCAGAATAGAGCAATTGGTAAATGATATGCTTAT
>NZ_JBAZDW010000104.1:0-3314 GCF_041654235.1 Dehalococcoides sp.
ATAATGTCTCCTTCGTTCATACTCTCAATAGAACAATATTATCTTTATATTACTTAATTTTTCTGGTGTCAAAATAATATTTAATGGGGTGGAATTCTAAGAGATTGGATTAGAGCTAAACACGTACCTTAACTCTTTGTCCATTATCAGGGGTTCAGTCCATTACACTCTCTATTCCAAATGGGGCCGGTGATGTTAAATACTGTGACATATGGCGGTGATGTAATATTATAAGCTTATCTACAATGGGAAGCTCTCTTAATCGCGTCATAATGGCAATTATCGCCGCGATTATATGTTCGACGTTTATAATATTAGTTCTGACTAATGCCTTGATAGATCCGTATCTTAAGAATATTGGTAATGATTATAATTTTGATATAAACTTATTTGATTTTTTGGAAAAAAATAAAGAGAATAATAAAATGTACTTTATCGGAGACAGCCGTGGCGAAAAAATAAACACGGTGGGTGTCGAAGAGCTCTTACAGGCCAACAATCTATCCATTGAAGTATATAACTTATGCTTTCGTAATGATTTCCCAAGGTATAGGCTAATTGAGCTATCTCAAATATTGGAGTCTAATCCAAGGATGATCGTTTATTTTGTGAGTCTCTCATCATTTATTTGGGGAATAAACGATAAATCTGATAACTACCTTGAGACTCGTTCAGCCCTTGCATCCGACAAAATAAGGATGGACCCCTATGCTAGATCTCTATTTTCTAAAAGAGAATTAGATATTCTCGAAATGGACCTTCCTCATTTGATTGTATACAAAAAGGGATACCTTATTCCCAGCATAGTACTAAAATTATCTGATTTAGGTTTAATAAATTCATCAACGGGATTTTCTAAACCGAGGACGTTTATAATCCATAAGACACCTATAAATGATAAAACAGCAACAAAGGACGTTTTGGTCAATGAATATAAGAGAAGCCAATCAGGAGCATATGAATTTGATAATAAAGATACAGATCAAACAAAAGCATTTAATTATATAATGCAACGTTTGAAAGAACGCAATATTTCGGTAGTTATTATAGGTTTACCGGTTATCAACCTATCTATTTCGAAGTCTAGTAAAGACACTTTTTTAAATTTAATAAATAAAACAGGGAATCCATATTATGATCTATCATCTCTTTGTTCTGATAGAGAATTTATGGATCACATGCACTTAAATTCTGCGGGGATATCAAAATTAGATAAAAAATTGGGTGAGATACTTTTGGGAGTGGTGAGGAATGCTTCCCAACAGCATTGAGTTTTATCTATTCCTCTCTATGCTACTCGTAGCCCTTGCGGTAATTAAGAATTACCAAACGCTTATATTATTGATGGGGAGCGCTGCCTTCATAGTTACTTCCCAGTTCGCTATATTGCCTCAGATGTTGGTTATACTCATTACATACTATGGGGGGTATTTTGTTAAAAAATTTCCCGAAAAAAAGAGAATCCTTCTGGCACTGATCGTATTTGGTGTTCTTACGCAATTGGCTCTCTTCAAATACTTGCCAGGTATGTTGCTGCCTCTCGGCATTTCATATTATTCCTTCATGGCTTTAGGCTATGTGATAGACGTCTATCGCGGGAAATTGCAGCCAACAACTTCGCTAATTGAATATGTTCTTTTCGTGAGCTTCTTTCCAGTCATAACTTCTGGTCCAATTATCCGAGCACGGGATTTCTTCGCACAAATCAAGGATCCCCTTAAGATCACATCTGAAAATTTTCAACAAGGACTTACCCTCATAACTATTGGCCTCATAATGAAGCTAGTAATCGCAGACAACCTAGCTCTTTATGTCGATCCCATCTTCGCAAATCCGATGAATTTTCAGTCGCGAAAGATAATTCTTGCAACCCTGGCATTCGGCGTCCAGCTTTACTTCGACTTTGGTGGATATTCCAATATAGCACTAGGTACTGCTAGGGTGTTGGGATTCAAGTTTCCGATGAACTTTAATAACCCATATTTCGCCATGAATCCGCAAGATTTCTGGCATCGCTGGAATATCTCATTATCTTGCTGGCTTAGAGATTACCTTTATATCCCGCTCGGAGGCAACCGAAAAGGCGAAGGCAGGACATATATCAATCTCATGATCACTATGTTAGCTTGCGGGCTATGGCATGGAGCTACCTGGAATTTTCTGCTTTGGGGCGGTTATCATGGTGTACTGTTATCCTTACATAGACTGATCCGCCTTCCAGATAATCGAATCTTATCATTGGCCGGAATACTGGTCACTCAGTATCTCATATTCTTCGGATGGCTCGTATTCAAAGTAAGCAATATCAATAATTTGGAATATTGCCTAAGTAAATTCCTTATTCCTACCGGATTCACTTATGTTGATCTAGCTGTGGGCAGCACAATAATTGCAGTTCTGCTATTGCTCAGAACTAAAATAGCAAATAATAATTGGATGAGTCACATAGGGTCGTTTCGACCCATTTATTGGTTTTTATATCTTTTAATAGCGATAAATTTAATTTATTGGGCTTCGCCCGTCAAAGTGACAAAATTTATCTATTCAGGTTTTTAATTTTAAACTCCTAACGAACATGCTCAATGGGCTGTGGAGGACTTGCTCCGCATTAGGAGTTGGGACAACCTTGGCATCGAGTAGCTCCCAGATATAATATCCAGAATATACTCGAAATAGCTAACTCCTTGTTTTCTGCATGTGTCAAGGATAGTCAATTGATTCTCCCAAGCGGCCTTGCCTGATTCGCTTCGAGTTCCGTAGCTGATCTTCCTCTTGATCACGCCTTCCCGCACAGCTATCTCTGAACCGTTGTTATGTAACGGGCAGCTCAGGATAGATAAGTACCTTCAGTAACCTATCCTTACGCTTTATCGTCGATGCTATTGTTTCATCCAGCATCACATAACCTGTTTTGGCTGTGGACGAGAAGATGAAATCAAAGAGCCACTCAAGATATACCCCAAAACCACAATCAGGATTCTCTTTAAAATACTCCAGCAGTTCATAATAGTGCCATAGCCGATCGATAAAACCACTCAGCATAGTTCTATGTTGTTCAAGAACGGGTGTTAGTTTCCTATAATGCCGTATCTCATGTATCCAGCATAGCCCCTGCTTTGAAGATATGGAATGGAATTGCTGGGCAGCATCCGAAACCATTGGTTTGTCTATTTGCTCGCCTTCTGGGAGTCTCCCCTTTATGCGTTGTTCCTTTCAGGAACTACTAACATCATCATAATCTCGCCGATTGTCCAAATATGGTCGGTAATTCCTGCTGCCATAGCAGGTGATCTTGGCTCCCATTGTCGCTGATC
>NZ_JBAZDW010000105.1:0-3309 GCF_041654235.1 Dehalococcoides sp.
ATTTTTGAAAAGTTTTTTCATTGCCTCTTCCTGTATGGAGTATTGATTTTATTATAGCAGGAAATTGTGAAAAAATTATTGATAAACAAGCGGGAGGGGTGATATTCCCCTCCCGCTTAAAAGACATAGTATGCCGTTTTTACCTAGACGTTGACTTTAGGCAAACCCTTCTGAGCCTCTTTTACCAGTTCTGCCGGGTATTCGTAGTTACTGAGCTTGCCCCGCAGGTACAGGTCGTAAGAAGCCATGTCCACGTGGCCGTGACCGCTGTGGCAGAAGAGAATAGTCTTGGCTTCGCCGGTTTCGCGGCATTTCAGGGCTTCATCAATTGTAGCCCTGATGGCATGGTTGGTTTCAGGTGCGCTTATGAAGCCTTCAGTCCGGGCAAACTGCATGCCCGCTTCAAAGGTCTCTATCTGCTGAACCGCTGTAGCCTCAATCAGCTTCAGGCGGCTGAGGTGAGACAGCAGGGGAGACATGCCGTGATACCGCAACCCGCCGGCATGTACCGGAGGTGGCATAAACTGGTGACCCAGCGTAAACATTTTCATCATAGGGGTCATACCGGCTTCGTCTCCGAAGTCATAGGCGTCCAGACCCTTGGTCAGTGAAGGACAGCTGGCGGGCTCAACTGCCAAAATGCGGGTATCCTTGTGAGTACCGTTCAGTTTGTCTTCCACAAAGGGTATAGCGATACCGCCAAAGTTTGAACCGCCGCCAACACAGCCAATAACAATATCAGGGTAGCAGTCTGCCATGGCCATCTGCTTTTTAGCTTCCTGACCGATAATAGTCTGGTGAAGGAGTACATGGTTAAGTACACTACCCAGAGCATACTTGGTGCCGGGATGGGTTACAGCATCTTCCACAGCTTCACTTATGGCAATACCCAAACTGCCGGGGCATTCGGGGTCACGTTCCAGTATCTCACGGCCTATTCGGGTATCCGGGCTGGGGCTGGGTACGACAGAGGCACCCCAGGTTTCCATCATAATGCGGCGGTAAGGTTTCATATTGTAGCTTACCTTTACCATATAGACCTTGCACTCTATGTCAAAGAATTTGCAAGCCATAGCCAGAGAAGAACCCCATTGTCCGGCGCCGGTTTCGGTGGAAATCCGCTTTATGCCGGCTTGTTTATTGTAATAAGCCTGAGCCAGGGCAGTATTGGGTTTGTGTGAACCGGCCGGGCTGACATCTTCCAGTTTGTAAAAGATTTTAGCCGGAGTCTGCAAAGCCTTTTCCAGCCGGTGGGCACGGTAAAGAGGGGTTGGCCGCCAGATTTTATATAGTTCCAACAGTTCTTCCGGGATGGGTATATGCCTTTCGGGGCTGAACTCCTGCATGATAAGGTTCATAGGGAATATAGCTTCCATATCAGCCGGAGTGACCGGCTTGCCGGTGCCCGGATGCAAAACGGGAGGCAGCGGTACGGGCAAATCAGGCTGGATATTGTACCAGACCTGAGGCATATCCTTTTCCTGCAGTATGAACTTGGTTTGAACCATTTCTGTTCTCCTTGACGTTATTTTAATACCTGTTTAGCCTTGATTAATTACCTGTTTACCCTGTGCCAGTCAGCCCCAGTTCATCTAAAGCCTCCTTAGCCGTATCAGGCGTTTTTGGGGCAGGGACAACAAAAAACCCTCTGCCCTGAAAGGGGCAGAAGGTTTACTTCCGCGGTACCACCCTAATTAGCCGGAATCATAAAATACCGGCCATCTTTAACAGGTACTTGGGGTAACCCCCTTATACCTTGGGATACTTTAACGCTTCCCCTGCGGCAAAGCCTACTTGGATAAACCGTTCGGTTTGCGGCTCCCAAGTCCATTCAATCCCTGCGTCAGCACCGGCTCACACCTTGCCCGGCTCTCTTAGCTTCGCTTGAAATTTACTAGTCTTGTTCATAGCCTTTAGATATTCAATTAGGTAAATATTAATCACTCATAGACTGCTTGTCAAGCTGATTTGGCCTAATTGGAATAAATGAATGATATTAAAAAATTGATACAAAATATAAAATCTGGTACACTGGCTCATCCAAATGCTTCAAACAATATATGTTCGGTGGTGACATTTGAATCTTGCTGATAGGCTTTCAGAAGTAGTTGCGGCCTGTCCTGAGGCTGTGGCCCTGAAATTTGAAGATAAAAATATTACCTATGCAGAGCTGGACAGGATTTCTGACTGTTATGCGTGGGCACTTACCCGTCTGGGGGCACTTGCGGGTGAGCGGGTGGCACTCCTGATACCAAACTGCCTTGAATTTATATATTTTTATTTTGGTATAGTCAAAATAGGGGCTGTGGCCGTGCCGCTTGACCCAAAATACAAATGGCCGGAGCTTAAAGCCCTGCTTGATGATTGCCAGCCCAAGGTATTGGTTTGTCAAACAGATGGACTGAATATTTTGCATCACCACCAGTCTGAATTAGGTTTTATACAGCATTATATCAGTCTGGAAGACAGCAGTTATCCGGACATAGTTTTATTAAAAAATTTTCTGGCAAATGTACCTGCAATGCCCTTTGAGTTTGACGTGCCAGAAACTCAGACTGCCCATATAGCCTATACCTCGGCAGCCCAGTTACGCCCGCAAGGTGTGATGATAAGCCAATCAAATCTGGTCAGGACGGCAGCAATATCTGCCGGCGGGTTTGGGCAAAGCAACAAAGACAGGGTTATCCTGTTTGCTCTGCCTCTGCATCATATAATAGGGCTGGTGGTGGTTATGCTGGGTACTATATTCAGCGGCGGGAGTGTCATAATGCTCTCAGGTGTTTCTGTAGACTGCCTCTTAAAGACTATTGAAAAAGAAAGCATTACAGTATTTCTGGGTGTTCCTTTCATTCATGCCATGCTGGTTCGCCACCTGCGGGAAAATTCCTCTGAATACAATCTGGCTTCACTAAGATTGTGCGGCAGTGCCGGTGCACCTTTGCCTCCGGAACTGGTGCTGTCATACAGAGTTTTACTGGATAAAGACCTGGTGGATTTTTACGGCCTTACTGAATCTACTTCTCATGTAACCTGCCAACCTCTGGATAGAAGCGGTAAGCCTTGCTCAGTAGGCAAAGTGCTTGGCGGGTTTGAGCTGGAAGTGGTGGATTCGGCCGGCAAACTGTTAGCGCCGTCTCAGGCGGGAGAGATAATTATCCGTGGGCCTGTGATGGACGGAATTTACCGCCAGCCTGAAAAAACCAACCAGATGTTACGTAACGGCTGGCTTTATACCGGTGATATCGGCTATAAAGATAATGACGGATTTATTTACATAAAATATTTTATCAAACCTATGCTTATTACCAA
>NZ_JBAZDW010000106.1:0-3287 GCF_041654235.1 Dehalococcoides sp.
GCAAAGATCTACAGGGCAAAACTATCTCTGTTGGACTAGTCGCATGTCACGGGTACAACAATACAAAACAATTTTTTAAAGATTCTACGTTTATTACTAAAAAAAGTGAGGGATATGTGTACAAGAATAATGTGTCAACCGATCAAACGCTTGTCGGAGTTTACCCGAGTAGTAACCCGGTTGTATATACAACCACTTCTGGAGATATATCTTCGCTGTTCTTCGCTGATCAAGCCGATTTTTATGTAAAATGTAGGGTTTATGTTTATTCCCCTACGTCAAGACCAGCAACCGGATATTACTTTATATATTCGTTAGTTGGCAGTCCCATCAATGCAGGAGGTGTATCTTTAACAAGAGGAGGATCACTCCATGAGTTCGTTGAGGGAGCTTCAAACGATAACACCATATCCAATATTGGGGGTTTTTTCCTCATTGATAATAGATCGTCTGTTTTAGCATACGGGGATGCATTTCAGATTATCGGAACAGTACCTACCGATTTAAGTTCAGACACTACCTATTACTGCACGACAGCATTAGGGAATACCCAATATGAACCATTCAATTTCAACACTTCTTTAAATGCAAACTCACAGGTATTATTTACAGGAACTGGAGCCGCCGATACCGGAATCCAAAAAGTCGGTTCTTCCGGTGGAGGAACGTTGATTAATACTGAACCGACCGTCTGGCTATACGGATGGGGATATGCAATTCCATCTGGATCTACAGTAGCATTATCAATTCCTGGAGTTTCGGCGAGTAGGGCAACAACAACTGGAACCCCGGTAGAATCAACTGATGGAAATGGGGTAAAATACACAGCGGTAACCCTGACGGATTGGCTCACAACAGATTATTCAAATAAAGGGTTTTTCCTGAATAAAAGATTGTATGTAAATGAAGATTTGGGTTGGGTTTAATTCAGGATGTTTCCAGTATCCCCGGATTGTGCTCCAATAATTGTAAGTGCCCCATTCACAATATTTCCAATAAAATTATTTACGTTTGAATTACCTGATTCAACAATACTAGTTGTGTCATTATGACACCTATTATTTGAGATTATATTTCCAGAACTGTTGACAAGGGAAATATTCAAATCTGTAGACGTGCTTGCACAGGCATTACTTGATACTACTGTATTAGATCCACCACTTAACAGAACATCAGAATCGTTATTATATTTAAAATTGCATCCGATTATGTTATTATCAGATCCATATATAGAAATCCCGGGTTTGGATATCATAATATTACACCCAGAAATTATATTTTCCGAACTGTTTTCATCCATTGTTATGCCCGGGGCGGAGGGAGTGGTTGAATTATTGGCATTACATTCACATCCATTGATCTTTACCTTTCCAGAATATACTAATGCGATCCCTCCGGAAACCGCATCTGTGAAAGAACAATTAGAAACATTTACATAATCTTTTTGATTTAAGTAGATGCCGTAATTACATATGATAGAATGGCAGTTGGTAAGGTATGTGCCCTCATCCCACCCAGATCCACCAACTACTAAACCGGTAAAATAGTATCCATATAAGGTACACCCCGTCGTATAACATCCGATCATGTTTGTTGCCCAGCACATATTATTATAAAATCCTGTGCCACACGATTTTGCATAACAATTAGTAATATGAAGAAAGGCACAGAGATTTAACGAAAATCCTTTTAAAAAACCTTCAACATGGATGTTCTCAATCCGTAGACCCTCTGCCATTTCAGACGGGCCAGAATACCCAGAAATGTAAATTCCTACCGAATTTGTATGGGCAGTACCTTTTAGGAGTCGAAGATCCGAAATTGTAATATAATCATCGCCCGACACACCCCCTACGACTTGAATAGCATAATATGCAGTACTGCTACCATTATTGTTTGCCGTAATATCTGTGGCGATTGCACCAGCACCGTGTATTCTCACTCCTATTGCGGGTTCGGGTATTGTAATTGCTTGTAAAATGGTATATGATCCCGCACGGATACCTATTGATCCTCGCGCCCCTGCCAGATCAACTAAAGCCGCATTGATAACAACTGCTGCATCAGTAGTAGAGGTTTCTGCAAGAAACTCCCCTAATGTGTTGTTGTATGCCCTGTAGGTACCACCATCATTGAAAATAATAATATCATCAATATCGCTATATCCGATATTTTTCAATACAAAGGCAGTGGTTGCAAGTTGTGTTGTGTTCGTTCTGACTGCCGCAGTAGGTGCTGCTGGTGTTCCCGTGAAGGTTGGATTGTCGATTGGGGCAAATCCAGTATGACCGGCATCTGCATATGCAAGATGTGAAAGTGCAGCGTGGTCAGAAGTTCCCTCCCCCCCGGAGGGTGTTGACCAATTTCCAGCGCCATTCATATATTGGGTATTATCCCCAGGGAGTTTTTTTAGCAATCCGTGTGCAGATGTTGTTGCATTTAGATCGGTATTATCATCAGGAGCTGCGCAATCATCCAATTTTGGTACTGCGTGAACATGTTCAGAACCACCTTCATTGAAATGCTGCCCTAATGGGATATAAATTCCCCCGTCGTCGCTGACAAAGGCTAAACTATCTTTTAAAACCCTTCCAGTAGTGCCGTCCCATTTCGCTACCATTCCTTCAGTTGATGCGTCGGGGCCTTGGACTTTCCTTTTTATTTCAGTTGTTCTTGCATTATGATTTTCAGCCGTATCAATGGTTACGTTATCTTCTACTGGGTCATCCCATGCCATAACGATGTATTATGTATCAAAGCTTTAATAACGTTTACCAGACTTATAACAAGTAAGATTGTTATGACTGGATCGGATGCTACATTTGGTGTGGCTGTTTTTGGTGAAAAGATTTTTGGAGTTGGTTCCACCCCAATCACCGCAGAGGTTCTCATAGGAGAAGAGACGGTTACAATTGAGGCATCTGGACTAGACTCTACATACGGATATTATATTGATATTGACGATCCGGAAGATCGGGTTACCAGTTCTACAAAGAAATGTTATCCTCATGGAGTGGGTGCTCTAGTTGCAAGTACAAACTATACCGAATCTGCGCCAGAATCAACTTCTCCTTTTGCGTTATATGGTCTTACATCGACAACCACCACGGTTGATAACAATATTACATACGGAGACCTGGATGCTTATGCAACGTCTTTACTGCTCGGATTTGGTGCATTTTACAAGAAGGCTACTTGTTGGGCTCCCATTATCACGTGCGGAGTAAAACGGGTTGGGAAAGGGGCTGCATCACCATCTACATTTGATATCAGCACTCCGCCACGAG
>NZ_JBAZDW010000107.1:0-3243 GCF_041654235.1 Dehalococcoides sp.
GGTCTGAATCTTTGAATCAGGGAACGTTACCTCGACCTCACCGAGATACGTTCCGACCGTGTTTGTGTCGGAGGCCGTCCAGTTATATCGGCATTTTCCTTTGGTTGCGTCAGTAATCACGCATGCCACGCCGTTGATCTTTACTGATCCAGTGGAGGAGTCCTTCATGTAGAACTTCACGGTGCATCCGGTTAAGTCCACCGGCGCACCGTCTTGGGTCAGGCTGAATTCCAGTGGAGGACGGGTGTCATTTTGTACAATTTTGATGCTCATAGATTTATGTCTTGCTTATTGCCCGGAATCGTCACGTCGGCTTTGGCGTTTTGAAGCTGTTGATCTTGCCGGGCGGTCTTGACCTCAATACTGCTTTTGGATGTTGTTAAACCGAACGTTTCTCTGGCTGAGAGCATCAGCACTGATATTTTTGCCGAGAGGAATTCAATGGCAATCTTTACACCGGGCGGAATTTTCAGGATGTCCCACACGTACTTCCACGTCCTCGATACCAGTCCTCGAATGTCGAGAAGATACGTCCACACCTTGCCGACTCCAATCAGGATGTCGAATTGGTATGTCCAGACTTTGGCGATATAACTTAGGATGTCGAATGCGTAAGTGATCGACTTGGACACGAAGCTTGTGATATCCCACAGGTAGCTCGTCACTCTCGATGCGAGCATCCGGATATTCCATTTGTAGGTTTGTATCTTGGCAATAAGCCCTCGGATATCGAGCAGGTATGTGGATGCTCTTGTGGCAAGATTTCTTACGTCGAAGAGATAGTCCATTTGCTTTATTGCACTCATCAGCACGTCAAACACGTATTGAGTGCTTTTGCTTACAGCACCGGCCATGTCGAATAGGTACTGTGTGGCTTTGGTCGCAAGGTTTCTTACATTCAGCACATACGTCCATGTTTTGCTTATCAGATTTCGAAGATCAAACAGGTACGTGGTTGCGTGGCTTGCTAGACTTCGCATGTCGAATCTGTACGCCATGATCTTTGCGACCACATCCCCGATATTGATCAGGTAGGTTGTGAGTTTTGTCGCAAGATTTCTTATATCCATCCGGTACGTTGTCTCTCGCGCGGCCGACAGGAATGAGTCGAACACATAAGTTATCGTCTGTCCGATCGTGAGCAGGATGTCATGCAGGTACGTCGTACTCTTTGTTGCCAGTTGCCGTACATCGAGCTTGTAAGTCATCGTCATCACAGCACCGCCGATGATGTCGATCAGATATGTGATTTGCTTTGTGATGAGTTGCAGTCCGTCCCAGAGGTAGGTGGATGTTTTGTCGATAAGGCTTCGCATGTCGAAGACATACGTCAGAGCTTTTTCGGCGAGAGCATACACATCTATGAGATACGTTCCTACTTTTCCAGCAAGATTTTTGATGTCGAGGAGGTACGTTCGTATGGCTTCCACTGTTATCGCTTGATCGAAGACATAAGTGACCGGCTTTGATATCAATCCGAACACGTCGAGTACGTAGCTCATTACTTTGCTCACGGCTGAAGAGCCGGTGTCGTTGAGTCTTGCGCTGTTGAATTGGTAGGAGTTAAACATAAGAGTTTATCCAGTTGCTGGAATGTTTGTTCCTCTCACTGAGTTGGTGCCTTGAAGTCCGATCTGTGCGGTCACTCCGTCCTTGCAGACATTTGCGATTACTAGATTGAAGTCATCGCTCGTACTCTGTTCACGGATGTGATAGGCGGACTTGTTCGCTTGAGTCGCATGGCAATTGTTCGAAGAGATAACGTTGTAAGTCGAATAGACCGTTCCGTTATTGGTGAGGAATATGCTATGGGACGTGTTGTTGGTCGTCCGGGAAGCGTTATCAATGGCGTTTCCGGTTACCGTGTTGTAGGAAGATCCGTACAGGTAAATTCCATGACCTCCGCATCCGAAGATGTGATTGCCAGTTATCACGTTACTGATCGTGGTACCGCTTCCGTGATAGAGAGCGATGCCTTGGTTCGTCGCCCATGCGACCGTGTTTCCAGAGATGACGTTGTACTTGGTGATGTTTGAGCTGTTGCCAATGATCATGCCCCAGCTGTCGCCGTAGAGATGATTTCCTGTAATTGCATTCCTTTGGCCTCCGACGATGTAGACTCCGTAGTTTGTGCTCGTGAAGATTGCATTGCCGGTTACCGCTTCACGCCAAGCACCGCTCAGGTAGAATCCATAACCATTGCTTCGACTTACGTTGCCAGTTATTGTGTTGTAATTGCATGCACTGTCATACATGCCGTAGCCGTTTGAAGTCAGAACATTTCCTGTAATTGTGTTGTGCTGTGAGTTAGTGAAGAGACCTATTCCAGTTCCGGTGTTGTCATGGATGAAGCAATTTCTAATTATGCTTTCCTCTACGCCGATGACTTTCAGACAGTCGAGACGCGCACCGGTAAGCCAGCAGTTCTCGATGAGAATTCGTTTGTGCTTGTTTGTGCTTGTACCCCAGAGCACTATCGGGCTGGAATTTCCGGAGGTTTGATTGGCTTGATTACCATCGACTTTTAGGTTCCTGATGACGATATTTGAGTACGGTGTCGTACCGCCGTCTCCCACACGCACA
Source organism: Dehalococcoides sp. (assembly GCF_041654235.1). Classification (NCBI taxonomy): domain Bacteria; kingdom Bacillati; phylum Chloroflexota; class Dehalococcoidia; order Dehalococcoidales; family Dehalococcoidaceae; genus Dehalococcoides; species Dehalococcoides sp. The sequence continues at coordinate 2,584 of NZ_JBAZDW010000107.1, forward strand.
ATGTCGCCGAGGTTACTGGCATTGGCCGCTTTTATAAGCGTCGACGCCCCTTCGCCTTCAAACACGACATTGTCTTTGAGAATTTCAACGAGACCGGTCAGTGTGTATGTTCCTTTCTTTAGGCGAACAATACCGCCACCGGCTGGCAAGTTGCTGATCGCTTCGTTTATCTCTGTTTGATCAGCCGTTCCGTCGCAGTTGTAATCTCCCGACCCGTCGGTTGCGACAATGATCTCGGTTCGGGTTTGGAAGTCGTCAAAGAGCTTGGCTGTTACCAAGAGTTCGATTTTGGTGTTTTGCGCCCATTCTTGGGCGGTCGTGTTTTCTTTGGCTCGCTCGATTGTGAATGCATCTGTTGATTTAACAGTTACTTTCACAATTTCGCCCACGCTCGGATCGCTCGTATAGAGCGTGGCGTGGAATGGAGCCGCTGGAAACTTTGCACCGTCGCCGGATTGCACGTTCACGGTAGTCGCACCCGATGTCAAAGGATTGTCCGTGATCGTGCTCTTGGCATTATTCTTTTTTGTTAAGAATGTTTTAGCCATAGCTCATTGATTTTTCCGTTTACGCCGCCGTGTCGCCCTCGGATTTAACCTGGCTTGAATTAGCGGTTACTGCACCGGCTCCGGCTGGCCATGTCAGGCGATACCAAATGCC
>NZ_JBAZDW010000108.1:0-3060 GCF_041654235.1 Dehalococcoides sp.
AGGTGTTTTTTCTGCGATCCAGTCGGCCGCTCTGAACGGTGCAGTGACCGCCGATCGTGGAAGTATCTGTTTACCGGCAAATTTAAGACCTCCTTTGGCTAAAAACTTCTCACCACCCTCGGCAAGAACTTTTTCTGCAAATGCTTTTCGGGCGGCAGTCTCTCCGACTTCAAGGATCGATTTCTTGAGGATTGATGTTCCAGCTTTGCTCAACACGACTGTACCGGCCTTTGTTGCTAGTTTTGCACCGGCCCCGTAGCCGAATGTGAGGTACGTCGTAGGATCAAGCAAAATGTCTGCGATAAATCCACCGACTTTGCTTTTTATTCCGAGTGCTTCAGATGGCTGAATGCGTTCTTGGATTCCGGCTTTGATTCCTTTTCCACTTATAAGACCACCGACTGCATATCCTCCGGTGTTGAGTACGTGAAGTATTTTTTGCAGGGTTGATTCTTTAGGTTGAGTGGAGGAGACGTCTACGTTATTTTGCAGAGCAAAATCACGCAGTCCCTCGACTGTGGTCACGTTTGGCTTACCGGCGGTTTTTGGAACTTCAGTCGTCACAAATTTTCCCTCGGCATTCTTTTGGTACTTCACTGCAGTACCAGCTGATGGTGCTGATGGTGTGAGTGGAGGAGTGGCCGGTGCAGAACCGGTATTCACATACTTTCCAGTTTTAGGGTCTTTGATGTAAGCCATAGCGTTTTAATTTCCGATGCCGAAGAGTCCTTTCAGGAAGTTCTTGCTGGTGTTGAATCCGGACTTCGCAATACTCGGTATCTGTTGAGTGAATACGTCTTTGACCCCAGCACCGAAGTCTTGAGCTGTTATTTTTGGCTGGCTCGATTTCAAAGCTTGAGCCGCCGCCGCATCAGCTTGCTGTTGCGTATTTGCTTCAGCGATGATCTGATCTCGTTTCTGCAGAACTTGAGCACGGATGTTTTGAGGCACGTTACTTGCAGTGAAGTTTGGATTGTTTAGAAGCTCGAGTGCGTAAGCTTCTACATCGCTCGATGATCCTCCTCCATCAGAACCGCTTGAGACTTTTTTTCCTGTGACCTTTGTGCCACCGATATCGTAAGACACGCCGGCCGGAGTATCGTTGGCGAGGTTTGCGAGTTTGATTGCACGGTCGATCACATCTTGAGCATCTTTCTTTTCTTGCTCTTTGCCGTACTTGGCATCGTCTATAATGTTGGCGACGTCTTTTTCTGAAGCACCGAATACTTGCTTCAAGAGATCCCCGAGAACGCCGTATTGGTCTTTCTGGAAGCCGAGAGTTTTTTCTGCGATCGTGAGTGGTAGTGTCGAGTCCTCGTACTGCATGCCGGCCGACTCTTTTGCCGATGTATCGGCTACTCCGAGTTTGTCGGCTAATCGATTGCGCTCGTTGAGAAGTTTCCGGTACTCGTCTATAAGCGGTTGTTTCTCTGAGGCGACCAATCTTTGTGTTTGGCTTTCGGTTACGAGACCGCCACCTTGTACCATTCGATTGCGGATATCTTTCTCTGAATCCTCGATTGAGAGTTCCATCGTGGCCAAGCGATCGTCCAAACTCTGCAGATTTTTCTGCATCACGTCTATGCCAAGTTTCGATTTTTCTTGTGCGTAGATGTCTGCTTTTTTCGGCAAATTCTTGAGGGTATCGAGGTAGGTAGTCTGGTTGTCCTGCATGCTTTTGAGTGCAGAATCGAGACCCAGTTCAGATCGGTACTTTGTGAGCAAACTGGTCGAAGAAGGCACTTCAGCGCCATACAGGGTGCTTTTCTGGGGTACACCGGTCGTCCCCGGGCTCGAAATTTGGTCAACGCGCTGGGTTACGGGCGAAGAAGGTGTCACGGGTGCAGGAGGGGTTGGAACGCTCGCCTTAGGGGCAACAACGGGTGAAGTCGGTGCTCCGGGCAAGTTCAAGCTTGAACCGGCGTATATCAGGTTCGGATTCTTGATACTTGGATTCGCTTTCAGGATGGCATCGAGCGTCGTGCCATTCTGCTTGGCGATTCCCGAAAGTGTCTGACCTTTTTGTATTGTTATTGTTGCCATATGTTTTTAAGTAAGTGTTGCGTACCTCCACGCTCCGCTAAAAAATACATAGAACCGTCGCGTGCCACCGTTCTCGTATAACGCAAAGCTGATCTGGTACTTTGGCGGATCAGTCGGCACGCTGTTCAAGATCGGAATGTCACGCAGAATTGAGAGCAGATACCCAAGTGACGGGTCAAGTTTGTTCTGCTGGTTTGGATTGTTGTCGTTTGGGTTCATAGTGGTTGTTCTCCGATTTCTGGTTCGACCACTGGTTCCTCTTTAGGAGGGACCGGTAGCTTGTCGAATTCGGAAATGATCTCGCTTATTTCTGTTAGCGATCTTTGTTTGAGATCGACCTCTTGTTCAAGTTCCTCTTTTTGTTGGCGGAGGACATCCATGTTGAGAATTGTGATTGACTCGGTGTTATCCTTTTTTCTCGCAGTCTTTTCATCGATCCTTTCAATTGTGAATTTTGCTGTAGGTTCCATAGTGATTTTGATTATTTAATAGTTCGATCCGGTATGTAGATCGTGGTCATGTCTCGAAGTCCCATGTCCCACTCTCCGGTGAATCCGGATGGTGACCAGACCTCGACCTTGATCTGAATCTTTTTCGCTCGTGCATTGAATCGCAGGAGTTTGTTTACCGCACCTTTGTTGTCACTGCCTTTGATCACACCTGCTTTTTTGAACGGTGTGACGAGAAGGTACGAAGTGTTGTTGTATTCGTTTCCGTTCTCAGAGTTGTAGAGTGTTTCGTCGACATAGACTCGGTTGAGTGCAGTGTCGATGCTTTGGACGTGCCGTATCTGTCCGGCACCACTTCCTGCGACGACCGTCACCTCGTCGCCGACTTCGAAGTTGCCGATGCCGAACGAAACCGTGAAGTAGGTACTGGTACCGCCGGTAGCAAAGGCGGTGTACTTTTGATATTTCTCGGTCGTGTTGTACTTCACGACAAATCGGGCAAAGGGCGTATCAATGAGGGGTTTCCAGAAGGTCAAGACTTCTTGGATGAATCGCTACCGCCGATATG
>NZ_JBAZDW010000109.1:0-2970 GCF_041654235.1 Dehalococcoides sp.
GTCTGTTTTAAGTAACTTTTTCGCATCTATTAAGTCTTCTTCTTTCCCCGTCCATTCAAACATTCTATAAGTGGTGGGCTGTTTCTCTGTTACTGTTTTAACTTCTAGTGGCATTTACTTTGCCTCCTCAAGCAATTCTGGATTGTCGTAGATGTTGCCGATGACTTCAGTCACATAATCCGTTTCGCCTTCATCGTCTTCAGGGTAATCTATGGCATCAATTACCCGATAACTAAACCCACTCATATATGGGCATTCCTCGGAATCATGAGCACCTTCTGTATACTCAACTACACAAGAAAGGATTTCATCTTCTGTCCCCCATTGAACAATATCCCCTTCGTATATCTCATTGCCGTTCTTGTCTTTGAGACCTGTATACTGGCCGACTGTTTCAGGATTAACCGGATGGTATACGTAATAGTGTTTACAACCATCAAGTGTTTCTACCGTAATTTGGTGTTTGCCGTTAACTGATGAGAAGGCGTAATTTCCATATACCCATTCCCCAGTATCAATCTTCTTGCCTCTGAATTTAATCTCTCTAGTCATCTACAGTTCTCCTTCTGGATAATCATAATTTTGGCATAACTCCCCGAAACAAACCTCATCTCCTTGAGAGAAGTATTGTGTTTTGTAAATATAGTTTTGACAGGTGGGGCAGTAGTAACTGCTAAACACTTTGCCCATATCTACACAGACGCTAAATTCCATGCGAGTTCCAGCGGGATACTCCTTAGTACAGCCCCAGCACTTGTGAGGAGTTTTAGTAGTTACAAGCTTGCTACGCAGTATTTGAGACATTACTGTTTCCTTTATGCATATATTCTCCGCACCTAACACACCTTCGGCTACTTCCAATATAGATATGTTCTGGTTCTGGATGCGGAGACGGGCAACCGGTTTTCCAATTTGACAAACATTCAAACACTTCTGAACATTTTTTATTGTTGTGGGCAGGATTAGGTGGCATGCAGTCATGTGGACTAAAGCAAGGTCTGCAAGGACAACTCTTATCTATTGCCCAACACAATTGACCTTTATAATCTGAGATAGCTTTAGTTAAGTCTCTAACCTTTATCATTTACTTCACTCCCAGTATCTTATTTATGGTCTGCTGTGCTACCAGTACATCATCTAAGTTTTCCATTTACTTTGCCTCCACTTTCTTAAACTCTATGACCCAGACCCAATCATTATTTGCCCACCCATGACCACGCTTGGCGTTTATCTTGTCCCAGAGTTCGCTATACCGCTTCCTGTAAGTTATGCCTCTGGAATAATCAATGTCACCAAAGTATTTTGTCCCTTCGGCTTGTGCATCCGGTTCGCTAATGTCCTGTATTCTCTGTACCCTTATCTCGGTTATCCCAAGCAGAATACGGGAATACTTACGCGGCATGAAAATTGAGGGTTTCCATGGCTTGAGGTCAGAGTCAGTGTTATATGCCCACGACCCGAAATCAGCGGCGTAAAGTATGCCCAATTCACCGTGTCCGCTCGGCATATTCCCCCAAGCAATAAGGTCATTAACCGATTTGAGATTTTGTCCTGCAATAAATTTATTATTAGCTTCTTCGGCAGTATCCTTGCGAAATGTTTGAAACGTCTCCTTAACCCATAAGCGGTCTCCGTAACCGCCATACGGACATTGAATATTTAATCCTTCGCCAGTAATACGGTTATGAAATCTAGCTAGACCGTCTTGAAATACAACTACGAGTTCCCATCCATCAGGGCAAGAGTTTATTTTCTCTAACCCTTTAGTTCGTCTGGTCTGTGTTTTCTCCTCTTTCTCCTTTAATGTGGCAAGCACCATTTCACCTGACATTAATATTGGTCGCTCTTTAATTACTTGCATCTCTTACACTCCTATTGCCTGTTGCTGGTATATGGCTGTCATGCCGTCACCTCAACTAAGTCAAAATACAAGGCAATTCTTTTAGTATTAAGGCGTCTGCTGGCCAGATGCAGACGTCCCCCTGCTGATACCAATCTTCGCCTTCGTTGCTCACTGGTATTTTTTTCATGGCTTCTGGTTTACGCCAATTAAGCGCATCTATTACTGTTTTACATTCACTACTCACTCCCTCACAATGCCATGTATTCGCTACAGAGGGATTTTTCATCAGCAGAAACAGCGTGGGTGTCCTGCGCTTGTAGACAGACCGCATATCCAGTAATTTATAATCCCCTAGTCTATCTATTTCTTTGCCCGCAGAAACTAACCGTTCTACCCCAACACGCCTAACGAGTTCCCGTCTTTGGTCTATATCCTCTACGGATAGTATCTTTTCTAGAGATAGTTCTGCTATAGGCGTAATTACCTGCCACTCTTCCATCGGAATTCCGTTCAACGCATACCAACCCCAACCATCGGCATATTCAACTGCTTTTCCGTTGGGATTATGCAGTCTGCCATTATTCCAGTGTATTTTAGTTGGTTTTAATGAGTAGATGAAGGTATCCTTGAATGGCAAGCAAAAACCGATGTTGGCAGTAAATCTGGTAAATAAATCTAATTTATGTTTATCAAATTTAACTCCTATAGACTCAGCGTAATCATAATATCCTGCCCACACCGTCCACCAAATTGTAACTAGCTGTGAGTCTAGCTGTGAGTCTAGCTGTGAGCGTAGCTGTGAGCGTAGCTGTGAGTCTAGCTGTGAGTCTAGCTGTGAGTCTAGCTGTGAGCGTAGCTGTGAGCCTAGCTGTGAGCGTAGCTGTGAGCGTAGCTGTGAGTCTAGCTGTGAGTCTAGCTGTGAGCGTAGCTGTGAGCGTAGCTGTGACCATAGCTGTGAGTCTAGCTGTGAGCCTAGCTGTGACCATAGCTGTGAGCGTAGCTGTGAGCCTAGCTGTGACCATAGCTGTGAGCGTAGCTGTGAGCGTAGCTGTGACCATAGCTGTGAGTCTAGCTGTGAGCGTAGCTGTGACCATAGCTGTGAGCGTAGCTGTGAGCGTAGCTGTGAG
>NZ_JBAZDW010000110.1:0-2781 GCF_041654235.1 Dehalococcoides sp.
TATTAAACCAACTATTAACCACATATTTATTCTAACCTCCTAGTAACTTCCGCCCTGAATACCGCAGGTGCTGTCAAACCCGCCGATAGGCTGGGGCATGTCCCACCAGTTTTCAAGATCTTCACCTGCTCTGAGACCATAACCAAAGGCCTTGTCTGCCTGCCACAGGAAACTGTTGAAGACAGGAGTGGTAGACAAAGTGGCTTTGACATAATCATGGATAGCGTTTTTGCCGGTATTAAAGGTGCAGGTACCCATACAGGCACCGCAGGTACCCAGCTGGACTCTGCCCAGCCAGCAATCAACGCTGTTTGTCCAGAACTGTTTCTTGCCGGGTACGTGGGTGGTATCTTCCTGACCGTACAACTTGGGAATATCCCAGCTGGGCTCATGGTCAGTGGGAATAGCACTCCATGGGCAGGCATCAGCACACTTGGTGCAGGTATGGCAGAAACGCCACATGCCGGCATCAATGGGCGGAGTAGGCTCAAGCGGCAAATCGGTAATCAGGTGGAAAAGACCGGTTATTGAGCCGAATTCCGGGTTATTAAATGCACCTATATTACGGGCGCCTTCACCCAAGCCTGTCAGTATGGCACTGGCAATGGTCGGTACCGCACCATTCATGGGCAGAGTATATCCGTAACACTGGTAACCCAGAGACTTGATAAAAGCCTGAATCTTGGGCTGAATCTGTGCCATGGCAGTATACCGGCTAAGATTAGCCGCATTTTGAAGCGCCGAACTAGGTGAACACCGGAACATCTCCTTTGACATGGGGACAATGAAAGTAAACTCGTATAGAGGTACATTAGCAGGGAAGACCATCTTTTCAGCTGTATCATAGCCTACCGGCACATCTTCAAAAAAGTACTGCTTGCACTGGGTAAGGGGAGGCGGCCAAGCGCCTTGGTAAGCGGTAGCGGCATTGCCCTTATCAAAGGTGCGGAAGAGTTTATCCTTGTAACGCTGGGTAACTTCACCATAGCCTACTTGAGCAGCCCCGTAAAAGATTAAGGCGCTTCGGAGCATGCGGGAGTTTTCAGCCGGCGTTCCCTGATATTTAGCCACGCCGCGGGCTTCGGGAGTGGCTGTTGCCGGGCCCATAAAGCTAATGCTGGGGATCATACCCATTGCCATCGGCAGCATACTCATAACGCCTGCAGCCAAGGCCTGATCACGCACTTTCAATCCCGGGGTATCGTTTTTCAAACCGTCTGCAGTAAATTTTGCACCCACCGCATTGCGTCTGTTAACTTCTTCTTCGCCCAGGTATTTTATCTGCACTGACCGAACCTGACCTACCATGCGCCCGTCGGACCGATACATCATATCCCAGTCTATCTCGGTAGTGGGGTCATCTATTTCCCGGTTTTTTACCCACCAGGGGCGTTTCCATTCCGCACTGGGGGAAGCTGTTACATCATCCAGATCCTGAAATACAGGGGTAGCGGCAGCGGCAGTGCCAAGACCGGCACCAGTCAAACCCAAAGCCTTAACGAAATCACGGCGGCTAACTATTGAGTGAAAATTAGGCATATTCCATTTCTCCTTTTCATATGCTTACGGTCTTTCCCGTTGTCACCCAGTCTTCCCTGAGCGCCCAAGAGCCATCTTACCCCCTGTATCAAACAAAATCTGTTATTAGTAGCAATACGATGTTTGTATACGATGTTTGTATACGATTATATATCCTGCACACAGGGTCAAACAATCAGCAAAACGGATAATAATACTAAGCATTTAGTATAATTTGAGATATCGGCCTGATTTTCCGGTTGGAACAAACCCCTAAGTAACCGGAAATAAATATCCGCCATATATTGATACCGAGGCAGAGAAAGGTATAATACAGAGGATATAAATGCAGATCTGAAGAATACTTGAGGCTTACCTTTTAACACTTTTTGCGTCGGGAGCAGTTTTTAATATCCATAGCATCAGAGGGGCAAAAAAATATTTCAGCAGGAGAGATAACATGATGTCCAGTGTTACCCAGTATCCGGCCACACTAAGCGTTGATTATCAGGATAAACCCCGTGACAGGGTAAATGTAGCCTTCCGCCTTCTTATGATAATCCCTGTTGCCATAATCTTGTCTCTGATTAGCGGAGGCAGTTATAAATACACCATTGACCATATAACTTATTCCGCAGGTAATGCCGGAGGAATTATTATTCTGGCAACCGTACTTATGATTCTCTTTCAACAGAAGTACCCTAAATGGTGGTTTGACTGGAATCTGGCCCTCAGCCGTTTCAGTTACAGATTTATCTCTTATCTTACCCTGCTGAGGGATGAATACCCCTCAACAGACGAAGAGCAATCAGTCCACCTTAATCTGGTTTATCCGAATGTCAAAACTGACCTGAACCGCTGGATGCCGCTATTTAAATGGTTTTTAGCCATACCCCATTATATTTTGTTGGCTTTCCTGGGATTTGCCGCATTTATATGCACCATATTCGCTTGGTTTACCATTGTATTTACCGGTAAATACCCGAAGTCACTGTTTGATTTTGTAGTGGGGGTGCTGCGTTGGGGGCTCAGGGTATCCGCTTACTCCTCCCTGCTGATTACAGATATCTATCCGCCATTCAGTCTGGAACCATAAGCCAAGCCACAAATATACTAACGGCTAAAATATCAGACAGGCTAAAAACCAAACATGAGTGAAATATCTGATGGGACTATAGCTTTGCGGGGAGAGAGCGGCTTTAAAGCCGGCATACTGTTTCCTGCCTGCATTTGGCGGAACTGGAAGAAACTTGTTTAATTCTT
>NZ_JBAZDW010000111.1:0-2690 GCF_041654235.1 Dehalococcoides sp.
CAGGCAGACCAGGACTACATATTAAACCAGATGGCCAAAGCTGAAAATCTTTCAGGCAAGGCATCTTTCAGTATGTCGCTCGGACGGATGGCCATGCTGGAACGGGGAATCGTGGCGTGGTCTTTTGCTGAAAACGGTGGCCCTGTACCAGTGACCAAAGAAAATATCTCTAACCTGCGAAATAAGTACCGGTCTAAGGTACTTGAGACTATTAACTCTCTGGCTGAAAGCGCAGGTACATTCGTCTCAAAAAACGGGTAGACGGCATCCACCTGAACCTTTACAAGGCTCTTTCAGGGCTGAGTCAAGATATTACTCCGGAGGATGCCGCTAAGTGGAAACGTTATCGTGTCATGAAAACGATGGGGTGGAGTTGGCAAGAGTACAACTCTGCCCCAGCATCACTAATTGAAGAAATTGTAATGTTCATGGCTACCGAGGACAAAGCTATTCAAGGAGCAGAGGGAGTAAACCATGGCTAGTCAAGCTGAACTGTCTATCTTAATTAAAATGAAAGATGAAGCCACCTCTCAGCTTAAGAACCTCGGTAAAGCTTTTGCTGGGATTACAGGTGTTGTTGCCGGTTTCGGTACCGCTGCCGCTACTATGGCCGCAGGGTTTGAGAGCAAAATGCGTGAAGTTAATACCATGCTCGGATTATCGGAAGACCAGTTTGCCTCACTCAGCAGTCAAGTAAATGACCTGTCAACAGAGGTGGGTATTTCAGGCAATGAATTAGCCAGCGCTCTGTATCAGGCTATATCGGCCGGTGTTCCGGCAGCCGATGCTATTACTATGCTAAGAACATCAGCCCAAGCCGCTGTGGGCGGTGTGACCGATGTCACTACGTCCGTAGATGGTCTGACTACTGTGCTGAATGCCTTTAAAATCCCTGCGTCTGATGCTGAAAAGGTAGCCGATATCATGTTTACCACTGTTAAAGGTGGTAAAACCACAATGGAAGAGTTATCCGCTTCCATGTTTCAGGTTGCCCCTTTGGCAGCTTCGGCCGGGGTAAAGTTTGAAGAAGTGGCAGGGGCTATTGCTACCGTTACCAAACAGGGTGTACCGACATCAGTTGCCACTACCCAGCTCAGAGCGGCCATCCAGGCTATTATCAAACCTACTGCTGACATGAAATCAGCTATGGAAAGCCTCGGAATTGAGAGTGGCACTACCCTTATACAGGAGAAAGGCTTAGCCGGCGCACTTAATACATTAGTAGAAGCGGCAGATGGCAATCAGGAAGTCTTGGGAAGAATGTTCGGCTCGGTTGAGGGTTTGGGCGCAGTACTCTCCTTGACCGGGGATAACGCCAAAACTTTTGAAGCAGACCTGGCATCAATGTCTAATTCCGCCGGCGCTTCTATGGCTGCCTATGATGAAATCAATAAAGGCACTGCAAGGACATTTGAGCAATTAAAAGTCCAGGTAGAAGCCCTGATGGTTGAATTGGGTTCAGCTTTATTGCCCGCTGTCAAACCCCTTATTACGGCGTTCTCGGATTTGGTAGCGGCTTTACCTATAGAACAGATAAGCCAACTCCTGAATAGTTTACTCCCGCCTCTTGCCGAAGTACTCCTGAAGGTTTTAAACGCTATCCCGATAGACGCCTTTATCGCCTTTGTAATGGATGCTCTTACTCCGTTACTGGATATCCTAACTCCTATTCTTGACGCTTTTACACCTATCTTGGAAGTACTCGGAGATATCGTAAAAGCAATACCGATTAAGGAATTTATGGAGCTGGTAACCGGTGTTTTGAAACCCTTACTTATTCCTGTTTTGCAGTCAGTAGTGAACCTGCTTAAATCCCTGACACCCATATTGGAAACTGTTTTCAACGTCTTGGGAGCTGTTATGAAACTGCTGACACCTATTCTAGAGGGTATTGCTAAGGTCGCAGGGTTTGTTACCAGCGGCGTTGGCGGTGTGATAGGTAATGTTGTGGGCGGTATAGGCAACTTCTTAGGCAATATTCTGCCGTTTGCAGAGGGCGGTATCGTAACCAAACCCACTCTGGCACTTATCGGCGAAGCCGGCCCTGAGGCTATAGTACCGCTTGGTCAGCCGTTTGGCACGTTAAACTCCGCCAATGGCAGTATACCCGGTACAAGCCAGACCAATGAATATACCTTTAATCTGAACTTTGATGGGGTGGTAGTACGCGAAGAGCAGGATATAAAACGTCTCTCCGTAGCAGTAGCTGAAAATGTTCAAAAGATGTTCCGGCAGAATATCCGAACGGCAGGTGCTTAATGGCTAACAGCTTAACATTTAACTCTATAGATTTGAGTACGTATGGATTGACCATTACTCAGGCTGGGAATAATCAGACGTTATTTTCCCGTGCATTAACCCAGATGGATACACGGGCTTTTGCATCAAAGGGTAAACGGGAAGCACTCAAGATAGAGACTAACTTCTTAATCATCGGGACAAGTCTATCTGATACACAATCAAAACTGGCTACCATTAAACGTATCCTGTCGTCGGCAGAGACTGCTCAACTTGTCTTTGACATCTTGCCAGATGTTTACTACAACACTTCATTGGAAGCGATAGACGGCCAGATACTGACACCATATGGTATATCCGGCAAGCTCACCTTTCTGTGTGCCGACCCCTACGGCTATTCCACTACTGAGACCGACCAGACTGATAATATAACCACTGACCCGACCGCAGTC
>NZ_JBAZDW010000112.1:0-2679 GCF_041654235.1 Dehalococcoides sp.
CTATCTCATGCAATGCATGATCAATATCGCATACGGCAGAAATGTCTTCGTCGAATGCTTTTTGGTATTTTATTAACGTGCTCTTGAGTTCACTGAAATAGTCTTCGGGATCATCATCACCATTGTAGTCTTCCCGCCAGGTATTAATACGTTCATCAATATTCGGTAGCAACGTCTGTTTCACGTAATCAAGCAATTCATTTAGCTCTGATTGCGTGAACAACTGGCGGATATCCATCCGCAAGAACCCTGAATCTGGAGTGTTTACTGCCAAGTCGCGAATTCTAGAGACAACACTGAGTCTTTTGCTCTCTGGCAACAGTTGAAATTGATGCAAACGAACGATTACGTCCACGTCAGATATCGCGTACAGATATGATCCGACGCGAAGGTTTGCCACAAAATCTGATTTTCTGGAGATGTAGCGCGAGAGAAACTCTTTGTCACATCGATAGGATAGGAAGCGATTAACGCTGTCTTCATTCTCACGTCGCTTGCTATAAAATGAATCGATTCGGGTCAGTAATGCATCATAGCGATCAGGTGGAACAATTACCTTCACACCTTCTATACCCACATCTCCACAAGATACTTCGCGGAAAAGCTTTTCGATCTGGGTGCCAGCAAGGTATATATCGAGCAACTCGCGGTCTTCCGCCACCAAGCTTGCAAATGCATCGCTAATAGTAGGGTGCTTAAATTTTATAAAATGCCCAGACCCATGGCGTACCTGACTAAGCAGGCTTCCCTCAAGTGCGGAAAGTGCGTTTCGAACATCCGCCTGCGAACCACCCAAGAGAGTGACAGCTTTTTCCTCTTCATTAGTGATTCTCATAGGGCTTGGTGTCACACCTCCCCGCATGAAGACAATAGCAAGCGCCGAGCGACTGCCTGCATCAAGAGTTCGTATGATTTCTTTTAGCAACCCCATTGATTGGGTCACAAACTCATCCAACCCGCTCTTCGAAAGAATAAGGTTTTTTGTGAAGAGTGGGCTGCCTAGACGCCTCGCTATCTCAGGACTAAAACGCTGATGGGAGGCCACATCCGTCAAGAATGGTTTAACTCTAGTCTTAAACTGGGAAGACTGTGTTCCTAGTCGAATATGGTTGTAGAGTATTTGCTCACGCTCTTCTTTCGTTAACCTCTCTACATTTATTACCACTTGTGACTCATGAATATAAGGGAACGCTGATTCCTTCAGGTGGTTTCTCGCCGAGCGGTAAATATAGTCACGAGATGTGAAGACGACTCTAGCCCCACGGCGAATTGCTGCATGAATATGGGGAAACACACTGTTCCATTTTACTGTACTTGACCAGTCAAGTTGAGTAGCTCCGAAGGCGTCATCCACCCAAAAGAACTGTTTGGGTTCATGCGGATTCGAGTGCCGAACAAAGTCATCTGCATTTCGAATCTTTACTGTCGAGCAACCCCATTCATCTAGCGCTGCTACAGCTAGTGATGCGGCAATTGTAGATTTACCGCAGGCTGGTTCACCAAGTAAAAGTACAAAACCATGCTCGACCAATGCCCTTGCGCTCTTCTGGTACGCATCTGTAATGACGAATTTAGCCAAGTCGTCGCCGAGTGCGCTGAGTAACTCTTGTGCTTGGGAATATGCGCGCTCGTCCAATATTTGGCTTAAGTCGCCAAGGCCATACACTCGTGGAACAAGCATGCGTAACCTAGGAGACTCGCGGATAAATTGGGAAATACGTTCTGCGCCATAAACCGCGAAGTGTTTAATGCCTGGTATCGACTCAAATGCCTCGCGAACCTTTTCATCTGAAACACCGGTTAACCGTGCATTTGTAAGTAGGAGGTAGTTGTCTGCGAGCCCCCGAGCTGCAAGGCGTTCTGCCTTGGTTAGTTCGTCCCGTAGATCAGAGAGATGAATAGCGCTGGCAGGTTTGGATGTAAATTTACACTGAACCGTGAATGATCCCTGAAGGGATTCCGCAGCCTGTATGGCCCATGTGCCATAGAAAGCTCCGTCACGTCCTCCATCATGTGAATCATGAAAGCCTTGTACCGTCTGCCCCCATACTTCACTCACTACAGAAACACAAAGTTGCTGAAATGCTTTCCATCCAAGTGAATGAAGCTCGTAATTAACTTCAGATGCTTGTGCACTAGCGGGATAATTGGTTGGCAAATGAATTTCTCCTAAGTTAGTTGGCATCTATATAGCCAAACTAGAAATTGGCGTTAACGTTTAGTCGACCTGGGGTAGCTGAATGTTGGATGATTCATCACAAGCTTTCCTGCTCAACCGTAAACCCCGCCTTCTCAATTTCCATCGAGATTTCATCCCAGCCTGCTTGTCTAGCAAAGTACGCCATACGCTCAATCGTTTTCGGGCTCGCAGGTCGGCGATGTTCCGTCGGAACATCTTGAGGGTGCATCTTCATTGGGAGAAGGGTATGCCCTGCCCTAGCGGCCTCCTTGGCTAGCACGGAGGCAATCCTGAAACCTCCCTCGTCTATATCCCCCCAGTGGAAAACAGGAACCTCTCTTGGCAACCCCTGCAATATGCGGACGTACATATCGCGCCATGGCGAATTGGGCATGCCGGCTGTGTAAATCAGCAAGACGTTTTCCTCATGTCGAGCCCTAGCCTCTTCATGAAAGGTCGTTTGATTCTCAATGGAGATGACAGCAGACGGCACGCTCGCG
>NZ_JBAZDW010000113.1:0-1904 GCF_041654235.1 Dehalococcoides sp.
TTGCTAAGCCGCGAGGTGGCGCCAATCCATAAAGTTGGTCTCAGTTCAGATTGTAGGCTGCAACCCGCCTGCATGAAGATGGAGTTGCTAGTAACCGCAGGTCAGCTATACTGCGGTGAATACGTTCCCGGGGCTTGTACACACCGCCCGTCACGTCATGGGAGTTGGCAACACCTGAAGCCGGTATCCTAACCGCAAGGAGGGAGCCGTCGAGGGTGGGGTTGATGACTGGGACGAAGTCGTAACAAGGTAGGTGTACCGGAAGGTGCGCCTGGATCACCTCCTTTCTATGGAGTTTTGAACTGAACCTTCGGGGGATGTTCCAAGCTCTACAGGTCTTGACGCGGTGTCAAGACAAACGACGACAATGCAAGATTTTCCTATCACTTCTCAGTTACTAAGGGACTGATCTTGGGCTTTTAGCTCAGTTGGTTAGAGCGCGCCTCTGATAAGGGCGAGGTCTCAGGTTCGAGTCCTGAAAGGCCCACCTGGAACCCGGCAGGATCGGGGATGTAGCTTAGTTGGGAGAGCGCCGCCTTTGCACGGCGGAGGTCAGGGGTTCGAATCCCCTCATCTCCACTGAGCTGTAAATGAAATATCGATGGAGAAGTGAGTGTCGAGAAACACAACTAAAGTTTGATCAACAAAAAAGCAGATCCGCAAGGTCATGAGACCCGGCGGTGAGCCGGGTCGAACTGTCTCTTTGAAAAACGAATAAGGTTGAAGCGGGCTGAGTGCCTCTGACGGGAACGTGAGCGACACTTAGCGCCTTTCAACTGGCGCCTGACCACCCAGAGTGAGTCAGCAGAACTTTACCAACCTTATAGAATAGTATGTAGGCCAAGTCAGAACATCATTAATGTTTTGATCGAAAGTAAACAAATATGTAAATAACGATACAACAAAGAGTATCGAGTTCTCCGCATCATGTGCGAGAAGCTACTAAGAGTTTATGGTGGATGCCTTGGCGCCAAGTGCCGATGAAGGACGTAGGTTATTGCGATAAGCTTCGGGGAGCCGTAAACAGGCGATATATCCGGAGATTTCCGAATGGGGAAACCCGCCAGCGCGAACCGCTGGCATCATCCGTTGAATATATAGACGGATCGAAGGGCACCCGGGGAACTGAAACATCTAAGTACCCGGAGGAAAAGAGAGTATTCCCTGAGTAGTGGCGAGCGAAAGGGGAGAAGCCCAAACCGTTGCGGCTTGCCGTAGTGGGGTTGTAGGGCCTGACATTGTGAAGTTACAAAATGTTCGGTTAGTAGAATGGTGTGGGAAAGCCAACCAAAGAGGGTGACAGTCCCGTAAACGAAAACCGAACATCTTCCGTCAGGTACCTGAGTACTGCCGTGCACGCTAATACGGTAGGAATCTGGGGGGTCCACCCTCCAAGGCTAAATACACTTGGCGACCGATAGTGAACAAGTACCGTGAGGGAAAGGTGAAAAGTACCCCGTTGAGGGGAGTGAAATAGAACCTGAAACCGTAAACTTACAAGCAGTTGGAGGGCTAATAGCGGGTCGGTGCTCCGGTGAAAGCCGGGTGCGCGCCGCTACGCCTGACAGCGTGCCTCTTGGAGAATGAGCCTGCGAGTTAATTTTTGTGGCGAGGTTAAGAGAGTGACACTCGAAGCCGTAGCGAAAGCGAGTCTGAATAGGGCGTCAAGTCGCAAGAATTAGACCCGAAACCGGGTGAGCTACCCATGGACAGGGTGAAGCGAGTCTAATCGCTCGTGGAGGCCCGAACCTACTAATGTTGCAAAATTAGGGGATGAGCTGTGGGTAGAGGTGATATGCCAAACGAACTCGGAGATAGCTGGTTCTCCCCGAAATAGCTTTAGGGCTAGCGCTATATGTTCAGTACCGGAGGTAGAGCACTGAATGGGTACGGGGGCTTAGTGC
>NZ_JBAZDW010000113.1:1914-2638 GCF_041654235.1 Dehalococcoides sp.
GGTACTCCAGAGTATAGCAGTCGGACTACGGGAGATGAGTTTCGTGGTCAAAAGGGAAACAGCCCAGATCAACAGCTAAGGTCCCCAAATTTATGCTAAGTGGGAAACGATGTGGGGTTACTTAAACAACCAGGAGGTTGGCTCAGAAGCAGCCATCCTTTAAAGAGTGCGTAATAGCTCACTGGTCAAGTGATCCTGCGCGGAAAATTTAACGGGGCTAAGCATAATACCGAAGCTTTGGGTCTCAGCAATAGCTGGGGCGGTAGGGGAGCGTTCTGTTTGCAGTGAAGGTCGACCGTAAGGACGGCTGGAGCGGACAGAAGTGAGAATGCAGGCATGAGTAGCGTAAAACACGTGAGAACCATGTTCGCCGTATGTCTAAGGTTTCCGACGCCAGGTCATTCCGCGTCGGGTTAGTCGGGTCCTTAGCCGAGGCCGAAAGGCGTAGGTGATGGACATCGGGTCAACATTCCCGAACCACTTAAGAGGAGCGATGGGGGGACGCAGCGAGGTAGGCCAGCCCACGATTGGTTGTGTGGGTGCACCAAATGTCAGACGTTGAGAGCTGTAGGAAAATCCGCAGCTTGAGTTGAGATCTGGTGGCGTGCCCTTGAGGTAGAAGTGAGCTAAGCCTTGCTGCCAAGAAAAGTCTCTAAGCATTGATTCTAGAGTGCCCGTACCGCAAACCGACACTGGTAGACGGGTAGAATATACCAAGGCGAAC
>NZ_JBAZDW010000114.1:0-2514 GCF_041654235.1 Dehalococcoides sp.
AAAGACCGGTAGCATCCTGAACGAGAGCCTTGCGTTCAGCAGGTTCAATCCCTGATTTACCATGGCGAAGCCATTTGAAGAAGGCGGCGGTAGCCTCTTTCTTCTTGGTATCCTCGGCCTCACCGGGTTTAACAATAGCGGCTTTCTGGAGTTTTAGTTCCAGTTCATCAATACGATGATTGTATTTCTCCAGTGTTTCTTTGCAGGTGGCAGAGGCAGCGCCGTATTTCTTGGCTTCCTCGTCCATTGTGCCGGCAAAATTACGCATCTCAGCTACGGCACCCTGCACCTGTTCGGATAATTCCTTGATTTCCATATTAGACTTTCACTCCTTTAATTTTGTTGAGATTGGCTTTGATACTGGCTTCTGCCCTTTTGTAATCAAAGCTAGTGTTTATAGCTTTAAGGTCATCCAACGCTTTTGATAATTCAGCGGCTTCTTGGTCGCTTGCAGTGGGGAGAGTGGACTTAGCCGGCTCTTCGTCCTGCTGGGCGGCATCAAGCAGTGCTTGCAAAGCATTAACAGCCTCTTGCACCTTAGTTAAATTGGAGGCGGATAAAACACGTCCTGATTTCACGCCGGTAATGACGGCTTCAGGATTGGCAGCGAAGGTGACAGGGGATATATCCCACAGTCTTACTTCTTTCAGATGCCTTATTTTGCCTTCCAGAGCTTCGGTTATGGTGTCGTATCCTATGGACATAGTATTGATAACACCGTCTTTCATAAGGGCCAGTACTTCCCTTGCACGTTGTACGCCCAGGGATAGTTTGGCTTTGAAATACAGGCCGTAATCATCTTCGTAAAGTTCCAATATCTTACCGATTGGCTCATTGGCGTTGTGGTTAAAAAGCAACTTAATACGCTTCATGCCCTCTTTGACGGTCTTAGCAAAAGCCCCTTTATCTACGACATCACCGTAGGAGTCAGGCATACCGCCAAAGGTAGAGGCATAACCCTCAAATGTGCCTGCCTCTTCGTCAAATGCCTTAAGCTCAAGCTTGAATTCCTTGCGTTCCAGTACTCGTGTCATACCCATCACCTCTAAATAATTAAATGTTCGCCCACAATCCAGACATAGCCAGCCTTCGTCAACTCGTTCAGACCGGCTGGTTTTCGGGTTCTTGCAATAAGGGCAATTGATAATCTCAACGGGGGTTTCCTCAGTGATATCGGCCATAATTGCCTCCAATAAAAAAACCCCCGGTTAAGAGGGCTTGTTTGATAACTTTTTGATTGGTTAATCTACGCCAAATAACTCTGTGCACCGGCAGTTAATTACCTCATCCGCACTTCCGCTTGAGTCTCCCGGATACATAAGCCCGTTGGAATAAGGCTTGCCAAGAGGTACTGTTTCACCATCCATAAAAGCGTGGGAATCTCTTGTACGGTCATCTCTGGCGGCTAACCATGTGTGAGTTTGGACTACTCCTGACTGTCTGGCTGCTTCCTGTTGTCCGTATCCTGCCGCCTTTGCAACTTCTGTCCTTGCTACTCTGGCGGCTTTCCATGCGGAGTTGTCATCATAGTACTGACGTATCTGCTTACTGATATTCTGGATAGATAAACCGTCTCCAAAGCCTGCCTGAATTATTTCCCTTACCGCTTCAAGTTCGGTTTCCATAATGGTAGTGACGGTCTTGGCGGCGTTCTTTTTTATCCATGCGATAGCAGCCTCAGTGAACGGGTCAAAGGTTTCATCAGCCTTTTTACGCATACCCAAGTCGTCAGCTACGTCTGTGCCAAAATCCTCAATCAAGGACATGTAGACCGCACTGAGTTTCTCTTCCCATTCCGGCTCGGCGTCTTTTAAGGCGTTGCTGGCAGAGTTTATACACTGTTCTGGGGTTTTGCCTTTAATGCCGGCAAGTATTTCTCCGTTTGACTCATAGAGTTCTTGCATCTTGTCTCCGACAACCCCCCACCAGCCTATACGCCGCGAGTCTATCCGCTTCCATGCCGCTGTCTTCTGTTCCTCGGACATACCAGCGGACTTTCTACCCACAGGGAGTTGCATTGATTTACCGACAGGCATTAAGGAGAAGGGCATATAACTCCTGTTCCAGCCTTCAAACTTCTCAAACCCCATCTCAAGCCGGTTGTTAATCTGCTCAAAGGGTACGCCCATACCCCAGAGTATTTGAGCTTGAGCAACTTTGGCGGTAAAGTCAGCCCGAAGGGCGGCTACTCCTGACAAGTCGTACCCAATTGTGATATCCCCGTATAAAGGGGCTATTCTCATGTTAAGCGTTGCTTGTATATCGTCCAGCATGGGGATAACCACATCTTGATACAACGCCTTGCGGGCCTCAGCCATATTGTTATAACTGGACTGCTCTAGGTCTCCCAAGAATATAGGGGAGATGCCGAAAGCAGCTGCTATATCCCGCTTATTCTGTAAACGAGAGGCGATAAAATCCATTTCTACAGCTGACAGTGACATCTGTTGCCACTTCATGCCGGCATTTAGTAACCAAGGGGCTCTCCGTTCAGAATTCCCCTTGTACATATCT